>JAISZP010000044.1 GCA_031269135.1 Deltaproteobacteria bacterium
CGCACTGTATGGGCTTAAGGCTGACAACTGCCGAAACGACGAAAATTTGCTCAAGAGCTGGCGTAATATAAGCAAACGTAAAATGAGGCGCTACTTTCATTGTGACGACTAGGCGGAAAATCACTAGGCGCCGCTGCAACCACAAACAATCATCTATGCTCTTTACATCACTCAAATCACCTCAAAATCATCATCCTCCTGCCGTCGGCCCGAAGGTCTTCTTACGGTCCTTCGAACTCCGCAAAAACGTATAGAAGAAAAAGACGTATGGAAGAAAAAGGCGTATGGATGAAAACCGACTTCGACGAGGCTCAGTGTCGCATCCCGGCTCACCGCATGAAGATGAACCGAAAGCACAACGC
This sequence comes from Deltaproteobacteria bacterium, assembly GCA_031269135.1. Classification (GTDB taxonomy): domain Bacteria; phylum Desulfobacterota; class Desulfarculia; order Adiutricales; family Adiutricaceae; genus JAISZP01. Next base: position 363 of record JAISZP010000044.1, read on the forward strand.
ACCCCGGAAATCAAGATATCTTGATTTTCCGTAAATAGTGAATGTCAGGCTCAACACGTCCGTCGTCAAGTCAGGCGAGGCGGCGCCGAGTTTTGCGGTTGAGGCGCCGACATGAGAAGACCATGAGAAGACCATGCTGTCCTTTGCCGAGGGAGCGTGAATTTTCATAGAAACCGCATCTAAAATGAAGACGTAAACTCCCAGCTCACGATGAAAGGCGGAGACCTCGGCGCCTTGCGTGAGCTGACGGGACGCGGCTGCATGATGCCGACGCTCCGTTACGCGCACCTGGCGCCGAAGGTCAAAATGAGAGCGGTGGAGTCGCTGGATGAGGGTACGGAAGATCATGCAATGGAGAAAACTTTCCTAAGCAACCGTCAAAGCGTATAATGTCTCAAGCGAGTTGATACGTTTTGGTGGTGGATATGAACGCGTCGAGTATAAAAAAGCCGAGGACGTTTTTCTGGCGAAGGTCCCATAGTGCGGTCCGGCGCATTGAAAAGAGCGGGGTTTTGCAGCAAAGACGCGGGAGAACTCGTCAATCTCGGGCATATCGACAAAATGCGCTGTGGCTATTGCACATGGCTCGGGATGTCGGATGAGACGAGCGGTATGGGCGAGCTGCCTAGACGAGTGGTTTGGGCGAGCGGTCTAGATGAGTGGTATGGATGAGCGGCGAGGCCGTCAATCAAATAAGATGTCGAAGATATCCGTCGAGAAGTTGAAGTCGGCCCAAGATTTTTGGGCGCGGTGGTGGGCGATGAGCCGCTCCAACAGATATCTGGTTCTGGCCACCAACTGAGAGGCGAGCCTTTCCTCCAAGACGAATCTGATGGATGTCAAAAAGGATCTGGCCAGCCCAAAGGCAAGTCTGGCGTCGAACGTTTCGTCATTCATCTGCTGAGCGAACTTTCTGGCTATGCTTTCTCCCGCCTTAGCCGCCAGACTGAGCCTGTTTCTGGCCTGCGAATTGACTACCGGGAGTCTTATGATGGACACCAGCATAACCGACACGTCTTGGATATAGTCGGCTTCACGGCTTCGGTAGAGGTCGACAAAGCTTAAACGACCATTGTCGGGATCGAAAAGCAGGTTTGAGAGGTTAAAGTCGCCGTGGATGCGGGCTTTAAAGGGAGAAACAAGGGTTTCTTCGACTTCTTTCGCCTCATACAACACTTCGGAAATAGATCTTAAACGCCAGGATCCAACGATGCCTTGGTGCTTGATGAGTCCGGGGTAGAGAGCCGTCGCTTCGCTGAGTCTTTCCTGAGCTTGGAGACAAAAGTCCGCCTTGGCGGTTGTTTCCGATTTAGTCTCCCGCCATAGACCTATCATGGTTTGAAAGGCCATTTTAAGACCGCTTAGAGCGGTATCGGTATTGCTCTCTAAAAATAGGGCCTGCAACGTTCGGTTGGGGATGAATTCCAGCATAAGGGCGGCTTCATTGCCCGCTTCGGCGGGAATGAACGCCTTGACCTGCGGCGTCAGCCCCGGCCTGAGCGAGGCCCATAGAGATAAATTTTTCCACTCCCTTGTTAGCTTGGAGGCGGGACCGTGCTTAAACAAGACCGTCTGATCCGGTCGGCTGGAGTCGTCCAAGTTGCCTACCACCCCTATGCGGCAACCGGAGCGGCCTCCCCAGATGGAGCGAAAGTCCAGCCTGGCCGGTTCCAGAGTCAGACCGCCCGTCGCCTTTAATCCTTGCCCCAGCGCCTTGTACTGTTCAAGCTTGATCTTCTCTCCCATTATGATGTAGATGATCTTCTCCCCAATCTCAAGAAGCATGTCACCGATACGCTCCAAGTAGTGGACTATCATGATGACGGTGACGAGATCTTCCGCGGATGACGGGCCTTTGAATTCTTTTATCAACCTCTCGAATCGATCGGCGTAGTAGGCGTCGAGCTTTTCTTCCGCCTGTCCCAGCTGTATGGCGAGATTCACGTCTCTTTGCAGTAAGGCGGGATGTATCTTTTCCAAACCAAAGAAGATCTGCTGAAAAAAATCATCTAAGTTGTAGGGAGTCAAAACGCTTACGTTGCTTAGGAAGTCGGCTTGGCGATCGAGGTTGAGCAGCAGATCCGAAATGCGTTCAAGTCTGGAGGCCACGGAACTCAAACCTTGCAGGTAAAGGCTCTCGCTATGACCGGTAGGTTTGCTCAAAGCTTGGTCCATGGCCATCTTTTGCAAGAGAGCCACTTGGGTGGTGATGTAGGCGACTCTGTGGAAAAGGGTCAGACTCTTGGAGGGATTGCGCTTGACGAGCAGATCGTAGCACTCGGTGGTCGCTTGAAGCACCTCTGTGGTAAGGAGTCTAAAATCTCCGCTGAGCTGGCTGGTCATGACGCTAACCTGAATTTACGAAAAAATGGCCGAGAGGGCGCAAATCTTACTTAGACGTCCGTGTTTGGAGACGAGGAAAATAAACTGCGGACGTTTTTACGATGAGTTTCCGGCCAGTTGATGCTGATGTTGAGCTTGGTCCGGCTGTTTCGGTGGTTTGTGGATAAACTCATATCTATCGACTCTGTTGGGTGCAGAGTTATTTCACGTTCGTCGGAGCTGATTTTTATTTCTCTTTTGCGGAAGCCTTCAATTAAAGCCTCAAAAAAAGAAGCTACGGCCTCCGGGTCGGTCACAAAAGTATGGGTGAGGTTTTTTTTGAGAGTCATAGGTCACTTTACTTCAATCAATAAAAGGTGGTTTGGACGCGCCTTGAACGTCGACGAGTAACGTCGATGATTAATGTCGACGACTAATGTCGATGACCATCGCCGATGATTTAGGCAATAGGAAAATCAAGCTTCTCCATTTTCGAGAAACCGTGAATTTGAATTTTAATGTTTTTCAAGCGGCTGATTTTTAGTTTTCGCCTTACAGCGGCAAAAAAAGTCTTAAGCGGACATCGCCTGCGGCCTAGCCGGTTTTAGGGGCAATTCTAAGATATCCTGGCCCGGTATTCGTCTAAGGTGCGGTCGCGGCTCTGACCGGCGGCTTTTAAGGCTTCCATGACTTTTGGTTGTTGCCAGGGCGGCTGGAAACCGATCTCGCGCAGCAGGCTCCGTTTGTCTTCAGCCAAATTTGGTCTTATCTTGGAAGACATATGAGTGTCGTCGCCCATGAAAGCCAAGAGCTTGGGACGAACTTGAGACATCCTGGCCAAGCAGTCGATCAAAAAAATGGTCTGGTTAGGGGTGGAGGGATTCCAGACCTCCCAACCGTCGACGTCGAGATCATCGAGCAGAGCCGGCCAAAATAGCGGCGGATGAGGAATGACCACGCCCGCTCCTAAGGAGCGGGCTTCTTCGATAAGTTCTCTTGCGGCGTAAAAACAGTTGGGGTTTAAACGGCGTTTGACCAACCCCTTGACTATCTTGACGACCGCTAGAGCTCTTTCGAGCGTTTTCGGCGGAAAGTAACAACCTCTTGCCGTCATGAAATCGACCAGCAGACGATTTTTTAGCATCTCGCTGCGCTTTGTGGATAAGATTTCCCGAGTTTGGATCAAGTTGAACAATTTTTGGGAAAATCTTCCGGCTATTTGCAAGGCCTTGGCGTCAAGACCACTTTTTTTAAGTTCGGCCGACATCGCTTCATCAGGGTTGGTCAAGGCCTGAAGGATATCCATAAGCTGTGAAGCGCGGTAGCGGAAGGTACGTTCGATCATGGCCTGAAAGACTCCGGCGCGCTTGAGGACCGAACTTTTCAGGTGTATCAATAGATGAATTTTTTGTTGGTATTCAGGGACGTAGACGTCCGCTTCGACCCCGGCCCACGGCTCTAAAGGCAAAATCATGTTGTGCTGGGTGGGGATGATTAGACGGTCCGTCGCATGGGGAAAAGAACGCTGGAGCCGCCTCTCGATCAGTTCCAGCGGAACCCATTCGGGATGAAAGTGGAGGGCCATCAGCCTTTTTTCTTCCGGGGCGATGTGGTCGGGAATAATGGCCAGGGTCTTTTCTTGTTCCGAAAGAGTGATGGAGGTTAAGCGCTCAAAAACCTCAATGTCTTCTTCGTTGGCCTCTACTTCAGGCAAGGCTTCGGAGTAGGGCATGGACTTAAAGGAGGCATTTTTCATAAAATTTCCCCAAGGAAACCCCTAGGCTTTAGCCTAGGGGAGGAATTGGGGGTTGCTTTTTCTCAACCCTAGAATACTCATACCCATCGCCTCTCTGAACAA
>JAISZP010000048.1 GCA_031269135.1 Deltaproteobacteria bacterium
AAAAAAATTTACCGTCGCCAGTCGGTATAGAAATGAATGAGCCGTTGCCGGTTGGTTTGGCCGGTTTTTTTGAGCAAACCTCCCAGATGATACCTGACCGTACGTTCGCGCACTTCCAGTCGAACGGCAAGCGTCTCGTTGTTTTCTCCTTCAAGCAGCCCGTCCAAAAGCTTTTCTTCACTCGCCGTCAAATCAAAGGCGGCGGCAAAGGCGCGTCGTTTGGATTCGCTTTCCTGGCGCAAGGCTTCCAACCTCAACGCTTCGCTGCGTGCCGCCGCATCGCTGTGCGCCGCCGCCAAGGCGGCGTCCGACTCCGCTGTTTCGGCGGCACCGGGCGCTTCCGGCAACGGAAACGACCGGTGCAAGGCGAAGAGCGAGAGCAGGCACAATCCGGCCAGAATCCAGAGCGCCGGGTATGGCGAAAGGCCGAGAGCCGGCAGCAGCCTGGAAGCCAGAAGGTTGCCGGGAACGGCGGCGAAGGCCGCCAGAAAGGGCAGGCTGAGCGTCAGAGCTGGATGCCGTGATTGCTGGGCGAAACGGGAAAAGGCCATGACGCCGAAGAAAAACAGTGCCTGGTGTCCGGCGGCGCAGACGATGAATACGCCCTGGACCAGACCGGGGGGTGAATTCGGGCGAGGCAAAAGCACAGCCGCCGTGAAACACAGCACCGCCAGGCAGAGAAACGGGCGCAACAAGCCCTGGCCGTGCCGGTAAAGGAGCAGGCCGCAGAGCGGAAAGAGCGCCGCCAGACCAAGGTGCAGGTATTCCGAATACGCGCCACGCAACACCATGCGAGAGAAAGACAAATAGCCGAGCATGCCGGAAACGGCGAAGCACAAGATCAGGGGCAGCAATAGGCGGAGTATCCGGCCGCCGCCGCTCGGCCTAGCGGCATCCCCGAGTTCGCGAGGGCCGTCCGGCTCGGAAAAGCGCTGCGGCGCGCGCCGAACCAATTGCCAGGCCAGCACGGCGAAGGCCCAGTTGGAAAGGACGCGGGAGACGTTCAGAAAGGGCAGAAAGCGGTTCTGTAGCGGCTCCGTCAATGTCGCTGCGCCGGAAGCGCCAGGAGCCTCCGCAATGACGGAGCCGTCCGAAAAGGACAGCACCAGGGGCATGAGCAAGGCCCAGGCCAAACACCCCATGCCGACGCCGATGCCGAAATACAGGGACTGACCACCCTGTTCAGCGTGTCGGAAAAACAAGCACATGACCACCGGAAGCGTTGAACCCCACAAAAACGGCTGCACTGTGTTAAGAACCTGATTGGCGGAGTATGGGACAATCAGAAAGGAAGTCAGACAGAACAGACCGGGCAGCAGCAAAGCGGCCAGAAGGCAAGCGTGAAGCGCCCTTACGCCGCTCCCGTTCGGTTTTCGTTCAAGCCGCTTGTCCAGGGCGTCGAAAACTAGAGCGCCGACCAGCACGCCGGTCAGAAACCCAAGCAGCGATAGAGCCGTGTGTCCGGCGGGCACGCCTCGCGCCTGGAAAAAGACCCCCCCGATATTTTGGGTGACGTAAAACAGCGCCAGCATCAGCACCGCCGCGAGATGTCGGCGGCGAGTCGTCATAAAGGCCGAAAGCGGCGCTATACTGTTTTGCTGCGTCGCCATGCTGTTTTGCTGCGTCGCCATGCTGTTTTGCTGTGTCGCAATGCTGTTTTGCTGCGTCGCAATGCTGTTTTGCTGCGTCGCCATACTGTTTTGCCGCGTCGCAATGCTGTTTTGCCGCGTCACAATGCTGTTTTGCCGCGTCACAATATGGCCTTTGGGGAGAATTTTCCTGGCGACGACAATGCCGCGTCTGGTTTTGCCATTACCATGCTTTGCATACGGGAAACGCAAACTCCTTGGCGATATGGTTAATGGGGACGATTTTCAGCCGTCATTCTACGACTCCGCCGTAGTTCAACATAGTTCAACATAGTTCAACCTCACACACGGAGCTACTGCCGAGAGCGCCTCACGCCTAATCGTAGAAGCGTTTGAATAACTATACGTCGCCTGAGGAAGGCGCCGCCCCGAAGTCATGAAATGCTGCACCATATATCACGGTAGTAATGGGAAAGATAGCAGAGTTTTAAGGAAAAGGGAACTGGCGCAAAACTGGCATTTTGCTTTTTTCGGCAATTTTTGCGAAAAAAATCGCCATGGCCGGTCGGGATAGAAATGAAAGAGCCGTTGCCGGTCGGCGTTGAACAGTTTTGCGCCACACCCAAACAGTGGATTGAAAAAACTGCCGCCATCGGCGTTATTTCCAAGGCCGGCTTTACTGGCTGCACAGTCACGGCGGCACAGTTACGGCGGCGCCTACGCCCACAAGATAGCCCTTGAGTTCGCAGGCGCCTAAAAGAAATTTCTGTTTTGACGGGTATTAAAAGAGAGATAAAAGGTAGGCTTAAACTGGGGATTTTTCGGCGATGCGCGAGTCGGAAGAGAAAAAATATAGAAAAAACGTAAACTTACAAATGCCGACGGCTGCCGACACTAAAAGCTTAATCGCAGTGGAAGCTTATAGCGAACCACCCTCAGGCAAGCTCTTGAGCCTCCCCCTGAGAACAACGCTCGGAGACATTTTTAGCGATTAGCCGTTTTGGCTATTCGCCGTTTTGCGATTCACAGACCCCAGCCGGTCCCTCCTCGCAAAGGCCTGTTCCTTGGCCGATTTAAATGCGGCGCTGCACCGCAAAGCAAGCTCTTGCGGCTTTCCGGCGCGCCGAAGAGGTAAAATGACGAGAGCAATGAAATGAAAAGGCCATGAAAATGACAAGCGCTATGAAAACAACAAGGCAATGAAAACAACAAGACAAGCGACAAGACGACCATACATGTCGCCTGCGCAAGGCGCCGCCCCGAAGTCATGAAATGCGACGCCGTATTTCACGGCAAACATCAATATCAGGCGAGGCGTCAACATCAGGCGAAATGTCTATATCAATCGCCCAACATCAATCGCCCGACATCAATCGCCGAAAAAACTGAGGCGTCGTTTTCGGCTCGCCCTAAACAATAGTTGGTCTTCTTTTCCGTCAAGAATAGGTCTATCGGAAAAAGAAACGCCCGTATGTCCATGGACTTCTTAAAAGAATCCATAACCGGTCAAACAACGACGTCTTGACGGGCGACGGCGTCTTGACGAGCCGCAAACCGATTGGGGGTAGAGAGGCTCTAAAGTTGACTATAATTGCGCTGATTCAAAAAATTCCACATGGCGTTGGCGGCCGAGTGGATTGAGAAGACAGTCAGGCGGCAGTCGACGCTCCTTCTGACCCCCAAAGGAAGTTCGCTCACATCGCAGAAGGGTTTGCCCTCGTTCAGATACTTCACTTTATGCCAATGCGGGTACCCGGCCTCGGGAGAATCGCCGCTCAATTCCGAATGAAACTCGTACGGACCGGTGACCTCGGCCAAATAGATCTTATTGTCGTGAGGCACCAAGATGACGTCGCCTTGGGCAATCTTGTTGACGAATCTGTCAAGGATGCCGGCGGCTACCGGCAGTTCGCTTTTTTGATCTCCTTTATAGTGATCGTAAGTGTTGATTAGTCTCTTAGTTAGTTCCATGCGTTCAAGACAGCCGCCCAGGTCTCCGACCGCCGGCCAACCAATGGCTACAATCCCCTCATTGAGAAAGGCGTCAAGTCTATCGGTAAAATTTGGTTCAGGGCGTATCACCCAAATATTCTGCGTCATAAAACCTCATCAAAGACCTAACGTTCCGAAGTCGATTATTTTCAACCCAGTTATCCCCTAAGTACGGGTATGAACTGAAATCGCACCTTAGTGGTGAAATCGAACGACTACAATAGGTCATTAGTGTGGATAATTAATTGACAAAAAATCTACACATTTCGCCAAATTTATTGAACTAAAAATAAAAGTTTTCCGGCTATGCAATTGGGATCTCTAGACATTTGCCGAAGGATATCTTGTTAAAGACACAATGCTTTAATGTCGTCAATTAGTGTTTTAGTTTCAATTCAGCGGCAGCTTTTAGTTCCGCTATAAAACTAAATTTCAGGCTTTCCAAGTGGTCCAAACGCACAGGTCTAATTTGTTCAACACCTCTTGGCGGGCGCTATAAATATTAGACCGGACTCGACAATCATCAAATATCTAAAACGTACCGCATTAAACTCTCTTGGAATTTTACTTAAAGATTAGATGGCACAAAAGAAACTAGAATCCTAACAGTAGGAAAAGATAGCACAAATAGACTTAACTGTCAACACTTAATGAACATTCGATCTTTCGGTTTTTTCTTGTTTCATTTTGAAATGATCATAAATCTATAAATATTTGTAATCGCTGTTTGAGTTAATTTGCAGGTTTTATTTGATTTTTATTAGTGATCATTTATACTAATCAATTTAAAAAAATTATATTTCATCACTTTTAAACTCAAATAAAAAGAGCCGACCATCGCTCCATTTCTGGAGCTGGTCGGCTCAATCGTCAATACTTATAAATTAAGCGAACTTAAGCTTAATACATTCCGCCCATGCCGCCCATGCCGCCAGGACCGCCTCCGCCCATTGGGGGTAGGGGCTTGTCTTCCTTCTTCTCGGCAACCATGGCCTCGGTGGTCAAAAGAAGCGAAGAGACGGAAGCCGCGTGCTGCAAGGCGAAACGGGTGACCTTAGCCGGGTCGATGACGCCTGCGGTCAGAAGGTCTTCATAAACGCCCTTTTCGGCGTTGAAGCCGATGTTGCCGGCTTCGTTCTTGACCTTCTCGACCACGACGCTGCCCTCGTGGCCGGCGTTGATGGCGATCTGCCTGAGGGGCTCTTCGAGGGCCCGACGAATGATATTGACGCCCTGCTTGGCTTCTCCGCTGGCCTTGACCTTGTCGAGAGCCGGGATGCAGCGAACCAAGGCCACGCCGCCGCCAGGAACGATGCCCTCTTCCACAGCGGCTCTAGTCGCATGAAGGGCGTCCTCCACACGGGCCTTTTTCTCTTTCATCTCAATTTCGGTGGCTGCGCCGACATTGATGACGGCCACTCCGCCGATCAACTTGGCCAAACGCTCCTGGAGCTTCTCGCGGTCATAATCGGAGGTGGTCTCATCGATCTGAGTGCGAATCTGCTTTACGCGGCCCTCTAAAGCGGCCTTGGCGCCGGCGCCGTCGACGATGGTGGTGTTGTCCTTGTCGATGTTGATCTTCTTGGCCTTACCAAGTTCCTTGATGGTGATGCCCTCAAGCTTGATGCCCAAATCGTCGCTGATGACCTGACCGCCGGTCAGGATGGCGATGTCTTCAAGCATGGCCTTGCGGCGATCGCCGAAGCCTGGGGCTTTGACGGCGCAGGTGTGCAGGGTGCCTCTGAGCTTATTGACGACCAAAGTAGCCAAAGCTTCGCCATCGACGTCTTCGGCCACGATCACCAGAGGCCTGCCTTGCTTGGCGATCTGCTCCAAGATCGGGAGAAGGTCTTTCATGTTGCTGACCTTCTTTTCCACCAATAGAATATAGGCGTCTTCCAGATGGACAACCATCTTGTCGGGATCGGTCACGAAATAGGGGCTAAGATAGCCGCGATCAAACTGCATGCCTTCGACCACATCCAAAGTGGTGTCCATGCTCTTGGCTTCCTCGACCGTGATGACGCCTTCTTTTCCGACCTTGTCCATGGCCTCGGCGATGATGTTGCCGATGGTGGGATCGTTGTTGGCGCTGATGGTGCCGACCTGAGCGATTTCCTTTTGGTTCTTGGTGGCCTTGCTCATCTTGCGCAGTTCTTCGGTCGCTGCTTCGACGGCGGAGTCGATGCCCCTCTTAAGAGACATGGGGTTGACGCCGGCGGCCACCAGCTTTTGACCTTCACGGTAAATGGACTGAGCCAAAACGGTAGCGGTAGTGGTGCCGTCGCCGGCCAAATCAGAGGTTTTAGAGGCGACCTCTTTAACCATCTGAGCGCCCATGTTTTCGAACTTATCTTCCAATTCGATCTCTTTGGCTACCGTAACACCGTCTTTGGTGATGGTCGGAGCGCCGAAGCTCTTCTCAAGAATGACGTTGCGGCCTTTGGGACCAAGGGTCACCTTGACGGCGTCAGCCAGAATGTCCACGCCACGCATAATGGCTTCGCGGGCTTTGACATTATATTTGATCTCTTTAGCGGACATAAACCAATATCCTCCTAGTATAAAAACTATATTAAAGTTATCCCATTGTTGGGAGGGATGCACTATGCAACTTGACGGCCAGCTTCATCGGCTCCTAAGAGCCTTGAAAGGCTTGACCGAAGAAAGACTGCAAACTACTCGATGACGCCAAAGATGTCGTCCTCGCGAAGTATCAGGTATTCTTGGCCGTCGAGTTTGATCTCGGTGCCTGCATACTTGCCGAATAGGACGGTTTCACCAGGCTTGACGCTAGGGGTGATCTTCTTCCCGTCTTCAAGAACTTTACCTGTGCCAACGCTGACGACTTTGCCTTGTTGGGGTTTTTCCTTGGCCGTATCCGGTATGATGATCCCACCCTTGGTTTTTTCCTCTTCCTCAAGGCGTTTTACCAGAATTCGATCCGACAAAGGACGTACGTTCATTGCATTACTCCTTTTTAGTAACACGTAGTGATGGCCTGCTTCCAAGAGCCGGCGGTTATTAACCTTACTGCGACATGAAGCCGCAGGGTTTAGAAATGCCGCAATACCCATTGCAACCAAACGAATAAACAATGCGTAAGGTTTTTAGGGCAGCGCCCTAAAAGGGCTTTCGACTATTTTTTGAAAATTAGCAGTCTCACACCCAGTCTGCTAACAGATGTAAATATAAACATTTAAAGATTGATGTCAAGTCCCTTTTTAAATCGCCGTCAAAAAAAATTTTTTCCACCAAATATGGCGAACTATGAAATTTTGACCGCAATATCAAGTGGCGCCGCCATATTCGCCTGGGCGGAGATGGTCAAGGAGCGGCGGCGAGAAGATAAGGTTGTAGGCAAAAAGGGGGCATCGACGACAAAGAGTCGTCAACAGAAACCGTCATTAGGGTGTGGTTTTCCAACCCTCACCCCCGGCTCATGAATCAAAAAAATAATTTTTCTGATTCACGGTAAAGAGTCATAGACGGAAAAATGTCGGAGAAGGAAAGGGGCAGGGACGGAAAGCGTCAGGGAAAAAAGAGTCAGGGGCGATAAGAGTCGTCTTCAGGGTTGGGCTGCAAGGTCTTGGCCTTCTTCGATATCAAGAGCTATTAAACGACAAGATCCATCAAACGACATGATCTATTAAACTGCTTAATCTATCGCCGCCAATATGAAGCAATGAAAAAAGTCGACACCGAACTCATTGGCCTTTATTGGGAAATAGGCGATGAAATTGACCGCCAACAGCGCGAAAAGGGTTGGGGCAAGTCCATTGTTGAAATTTTGTCGAAAGAACTTCAAAAAGAGTTCCCCGGCGTTCAGGGTTTTTCTACCCGTAATCTTTGGCGTATGAGAAATTTCTACAATGAATGCTCGAAGTTCGCAATTCTGCCGCCAACGGCGGCAGAAATTCAGAAGCCAATTCTGCCGCCATCGGTGGCAGAAATAAGCTGGACGAAAATCTGCGCCATCATGGAAAAGTGCAAAGACGCGTCCGAGCGGGAGTTCTACATTAAAATGACCAAACGCTACGGCTGGACAAAGGACGTATTGATAAACAATATCGAGAATCGGACATTTGAGAAATTCCTGCTCAACCAGACCAATTTTGATGAAACTGTTCCCAAAAAATATCGTGTTCAAGCAAAGCTCGCCGTCAAGGACGATTACAATTTCGATTTTTTTAGAAATGGGCGTGGATTACAGTGAAGCGGAATTGGAAGCCGCATTGGTCGATAATATAAGGGCATTTTTGATTGAAATGGGTGGCGACTTTGCCTTTGTCGGCAATCAGCATCACTTGGAAGTTGATGATGATTCCTACTTTATCGACTTGTCGCCATATCATCGTCGATTGCAAAGCCTGACGGCAATCGAATTAAAAATTGGCGAGTTTATTTCGGAGCATGCCGGAAAAATGCGATTTTACTTGACCGCTCTTGACGAAACGGTGAAACTGCCGCACGAGAATCCGTCCATCGGCATTATTGTTTGCAAAAGCAAAAAACGGACACGGGTCGAGCACACTTTAAGCGATACGAACAAACCCGTCGGCGCGGCGACGTATTCATACTATGGGAAGCTGCCTGAGAGCTTACTCTCATTGCTCTCGACGCCGGATGAAATTGCCGCTGTCGTGCAAGGTCTTGACATAAACGATGTGTAATCAACAAATGAGCAGAGGGCAGTATGACGCGAATCCTAATCCTTGAAGATGATGTTCATCTGTGCAAGGGGATTAGTAAAGCTCCGGCCGCAGACGGCAGGGCATTTTTGCCGTGCCGTTCCATTGCGGCGGCGAAGTCGGAATCGCACAGGTCGAAATTTTTTTCTTTTTTGCTTTTTTGCTTGATTTTTCGCTTCAGCGTTTAGATCATTGAAAAATTAGGGTATACTTGATCTGATGATTCCAAAAGTAGAATTGCCGCACTTTAAGCCGGTCGATCGAAGTGGCTCTTAAAATTTCGACCTGAAAGCCACCCGAAAACTAGCTCAAAAACCTGACTAAAGACGGCGCAAAGGCCGAGTCCTGGTCTTGAATACTCTTGAAAGCTCTTGGAAACTCTCGGAGACTTCCGTAAACTCCTGGAAACTGATGAAGACTCTTAGAAACTCCTGAAGATCCTCGATAACCTAATTATCCGAGGCCAATCACCAACTTAGTTCAAAAATCGCCTGGAGGTCGACTATGTCCTTAAAAGCAGCTTTTGTTTTTTTAGCTCCCAACTCTAATCCCCAAACTCATCAAGCCTGGGTTAAAACCCCCGAGGTTGAAGTTTTGTCGATTGCAGTTTCAAACTACGCCGACGCAGAAAAACTCGTTGAAAAACTTATTGCCGACGAGAATATTAAAGCCATCGAACTGTGCGGTGGTTTTGGACACGAAGGCGTAAGCCGGATCAAGAAACAGGCCGCCGGACGGGCCGCCGTGGGAGTGGTCCGCTTTGACCTCCATCCCGGTCTCGGCAACAAGTCCGGCGACGATTTGTTTTAAAATTTACGGAAAGGCTTGATCATGACGGATCCTCACTCCCGAAACATCACCGTAGTAACGGTTTTTGGCGTGCTGATCAAAGACGAGTCAGTGCTTATGATTCGCCGGGCCAAAGAACCCTACAAGGGTCTATGTACCGTACCCGGAGGACACAAACTTCACGGAGAGAGCTTAGTTCAAGCTGCGGTCCGTGAGATGCGGGAAGAAACGGGACTTACCTTAATCAACCCAGTTCTAGCCGGCATGTTGGAAGTGGAGGTGGATGGCGACGGGCGGGATTTCCTTTCGCTGTACTACCGCACCCGCATCTGTGAGGGCAGCCAAAAAGAGAGTCCCGAAGGGGAGTTGTTTTGGCTGCCTTGGTCGGAAGTCGACCAAACGAGCAACCTTCACCCGGCCTTTCTGGCGCTGGCTCCGTATTTTCAGCAAGATCACCTTTTTTTTAGCGGACAAACTAAGGTAAATTCCCTCGGCCAGGGAACCTACCGCCTAAAATCCTTCCGGATGCAATATCCTTGAAACAGCTATTTAGAATAATAATTGATTACATGAAATTACTCAATTAAAGTTGTTTAAAATTTATGATGGATATTCGATAAGTAACAAATATTGATGATAAGCGGCCTCCTGGCGGCTATATGGCTGCAGGGAGGCCGCTATGCCTGGGGCTGATGCGACCTTGGTCGAGAACAAGGCCTTAGCCGCCGCCTAAATCAATAGAGACTGCATCAATAGAGGCTTCATCACGACCAAAACCCTTCTTCATGCCGTTGAATTCAATATGGAATTTGAACCTGACGAAAAAAGTCCATCGGAGGTTCGAAGGCAAGCAAACGTGACGTATAATACTGTCCTTTCGATGAGAACAGAGCATAATATAAGTCAAATCAAACTTGCCGAATACTCCGGATATTCTCCTGCCTTAATTTCAAGTTGGGAACTAAAAAAAAGACGACCGACAATGAGCCAGATCGACAAATTGATTGCCGCTGTCGCACATATCGTCGCCGTGAAAGACGAACTGGGAATCGATATTCGCAAGAAGAGAGTGCGGCATGCCGGAAAACTGAAAAGGAATGCTCCTGCGCAAATACAAACAAAGACGGATTATGACAAGTTGATGAAAAATATTGATTTTTCGCCGAACGACTATGCTTTGCAACTTAGCGAAATTCACCAATACCGTCCTCGACTGACGGAAAATGCGCCTAAAGCCGTCGCTCTCTTTTCCGGGTGTGGAGGATTAACTCTTGGATTTCAATGGGCTGGGTTTAATGTGGTAGGGCATGTCGAAATAGATGATTCCGCAAACAGCATTTATAAGGCGAATTTCCCTGACAGCGTCTTGCTTGGAAAAGACGTGACATGCGCGTCTGACGACGATGTAAAAAACTGGTCGGAACAATTCGGGAGAATTGATGCCCTAATCGGTGGCCCTCCATGCCAGGGTTTTAGTCTTGCTGGTAAGCGTAACCCCGAAGATGAACGAAACGAGCTATTCCAGCATTATATTCGCATTGTCGGCATAGTACGCCCCAAAGTCTTTGTGATGGAAAACGTTCGTCTTATGACGTCAATGAAAGACAAAGACGGCAATCTATTTATCGACCGAATCATTGAGGGCTATGGAGAAATAGGCTATAAAATTGCAATAAAAGCGGTCAACGCGCAAGAGTATGGTGCGCCTCAATTCAGAGAACGCGTTTTTCTTGTTGGAACGGATATGCGAATGGCAATGAAGATGTTCGTCTTTCCCGAACCAACAAACAGCGACAGTTTCCAAGCCTCCTTATTCAGCAACGCTTATAACCCCATTTTATCTTTTAGAGACGCTGTCTCGGATTTACCTATACTCGAAAACGGAGAAATTTCATCCGATCCCTTGCACTGGGCTATTGTTCACCCTGAACATGTAATCGACTGGTTAAAAGACGTTCCGGAAGGGCATAGCGCACACGAGAACGAGGATCCCTGTCTTCGCCCTCCAAGCGGTTTTAATACGACCTATAAACGCCTTATTTGGGATGAACCTTGTTCGACGATATCAACAAACTTCAATATGATTTCTGGTTGCAGGAACGTTCATCCGTCTTCCACGCGCTCGCTGACCATTCGAGAAGCGACGCGCGCGCAGTCATTCCCTGACGGCTTCGCTTTTTTTGGAAAGTGGAGCGACGTCAGGCGCGCTATCGGTAATGCAGTCCCTCCGCTTCTCGCCAAAGCAATCGCCGATGGCGTCAAGGGGCAACTATTCAACTTTTAAGCGGTTAAAATATCCTGCTTTCAAATTGAATTGCAATTGAGTGGGATGTCGCTTTTGCCCGCCCCTTTGAAATTGTATAAACCCGAAACGCGGGGCGTAGTGTGTCGCGGGGTCGTTCTTGTGTGAGCCTTTTTTATGGTATACGGAACTAATGCATATCTTTCATAAGATTTCTCCAAGGAAACCCCTAGGCTTTAGCCTAGGGGAGGAATTGAGGGTTGCTTTTTCTCAACCCTCGAATACTCATACCCATCGCCTCTCTGAACAAGACGGCAATGCTTCCAACTTACAGTCTTGATTCCATCGGAAGTTTTTACATTAAAATATCCACTTTTCCTAACGGCAACCCGTCCCGTATATTTACCGGCATATTTTCCTTTCGGATCAT
>JAISZP010000053.1 GCA_031269135.1 Deltaproteobacteria bacterium
TATCTGACGCCTTAAGGGAGTATGGCTTTTCAAATCCTGCAATCGAGAACATAGCAAGAAGGTTTATAGATGAAGGTAGGAATGTGTATCTTGGCTCTTTTTCTGATCAGGCGAGTTCAGTTGAAAATTTTTTATGTTCAACTAAAATTTTAATTTCCAATGATGATATATATTTAAATTCTGAAGATGACGGATATTAATTATAAATAATAAGTTCAAATTCTATTATATTTATAATTATATATTATTTGTGATTTTAAAAATGAAAAGAAACAAATACAAGCGTGATAATTGTAAAGAAAAGGAAGCATCTAATAATATCTATATTTGATAACTAATTTAATCTGTTAGAATTATTTATGAAAGATTTATCTATATGTCAACAAATTGGGTAACTAGGCATTGTAAGGATAGTGATTACATCATTTTCTTTAATCAAAACACTGGCGCATTTATACGATATGGCAAAAATAATATCGACCCGTTTTATAACGTGGATGGCCCTGAACTTCTAGATATTTCTATAACAAATTTCTGTGAGAGGGGATGCGATTTTTGCTATCGTAAGTCAAATAAGCATGGTAAATTCATGCATTTAGATGATTACAAACTTGTAATTCAGCAGGCCGAAAAGCTAGGAGTTTTGCAGGTAGCCTTAGGTGGAGGCAATCCCAACCAACATCCTGAGTTTACGGAAATGCTGCAAATTACCCGCAATCACAACATTATTCCTTCATACACCACAAACGGTCAGGGTATGACCGACGAGATCTATGCGGCGACGAAAGAATTATGCGGAGCATTAGCCGTCAGTTGGTACGAACCATATATTGAGGCAAATACAGTAATAACTAAAGCTTCAGACTTTAAAATTAAGACTAATATTCATTTTCTTCTAAGTAAAAATACCCTTTCACAGGCGATTGACTTGATGGAGAACCGTGAAGATTTACTTGAAAGAATAAATGCGATTATTTATTTAAATTACAAACCAATACATACTTCTGAATCATTATGTTTATCTGATAACGAACAGATTAAATATTTCTTTGAACTCATTAAAAAGGCTAAAAAGTGTAAAATTGGCTTTGATAGCTGTATGATTTCCTATCTTCCGCTTATGGGAGCTGAATTAGTGCCGGAAACTGTTGATTTTTGTGAAGCAGCTCGTTTTTCAGCATTTATTTCTGAAGATTTATTGTTTTATCCTTGTTCATTTCTTAATGATATTTCAAAACATGGCATTAATTTAAAAACTACTTCTTTACATGATGCATGGAAATATGGAGATGAGTTTATAAGTATACGTCGGCAGTTGAATTCTCCATCAGCGCAAAATTACTCTATTGCCGCATGTAAAACTTGCGAAAGTTATACTTTTTGTCACGGCGGCTGTCAAATTTTAAATATTAATCGCTGTAGGGCTTAATATTATTGGCAGCCGTTCGCCGGCGGCACTGAGAGCGCTTTCTTGCAATAACGCCGCGTTTTCTTGTTTAATTGCTGGATTTCACCATAAAAAAATATGCCAAAGTGGTCCCTTTTCACCAGTAAAAGTGGACCACTTTTGGTGAAATCCAATCGGGAAGGCTGAAGTTTCGTAGTTGAAAACTGTTGAGATTGGGAAGCTGTTGAGATTGGAAGCCGACGATTTTGAAAATTAGAATTGAGGCTGGAAGCTGTCGTAATTGGATGCTGTCGAGATTGGATAGAGACTAAGACGATGCTCGCGGGTTTTCGGTCGCTAAGAGGTTGATTTGGCGTTTTTTTTTAATTTCTTATTTATCGACCTAAATCTATGGTAACTAATGTTTAAGAGTTCAGCCGCTCGTGCTTGATTGAAGTTTGCTTCAGTTAGAGCCTGCTCGACGATCCTGGAAGTTTCAAGTTCTAAAAGCTCGTCCAAACCTCCCGCAGCCAAGGGAAATTTCAGCTTCGCCTGAGCGCTCGCTGTAGTTGCGGAGCTTGGCGAAATGGGCGCAATCGTCTCTAAATCTCGCATTTTTGGCGATCCCATGTCGGGAGCGCCAATTTTGGGAGCTTCCATTTTGTGCGCGCCAATTTGGGACGCAGTCGATGTCTCGGCTTGTTCTTGGCCGTCGATAGGCCAGTATATTTCGTTTTCCAGCTTCAACGAATCATATTCGACGATTTTCTCCGCTCCCTTGGTGTTTGAATCGTAGACGGCTCTTTCTATGACGTTTTTCAATTCTCTGACGTTTCCAGGCCAGCTATGTTTTTCCAGGGCTTCCAACAGTTCCTCGGAGAATGTCGGGGCGCCGTTCCACCCAAGCTCCTGGGCCATGCGGGCTCCAAAATAGTGAGCCAAAAGAGTGATGTCGCCGGCTCTATCTCTTAAAGGGGGGAGGGTGATGACCTCAAAACTTAAGCGGTCCCAGAGATCCGGAAGAAATGTGCCTTGACGGCACATTTTTTTCAAGTCGGCGTTGGTTGCGGCGGTTACTCGCGCGTCCACCTTTTTTTCCTGTATGCCGCCGACAAGTTGAAAGCTTCCATATTCCACCACCCTTAGGATCTTCGCTTGGGCTTCCAAGGTCAGATGGCTTATTTCATCCAAAAACAGAGTGCCCCCGTCAGCGGCCTCAAAACGACCGGGACGGCGTTTTATGGCCCCAGTGAAGGCGCCTGCTTCATGACCGAAAAGTTCGGCGTCAAGCAGGCCCGCTGAGAGGGCGGCGCAGTTTAAGGTCACATATGGTCCCTGCCACCGATTGGAAAGAAAGTGAAGGCGGGCCGCCGCCAATTCTTTGCCTGTTCCGCGTTCTCCCAGAATAAGGACCGGTCTTTCGACTTTAGCCACCGCCGAAAGACGCTCTTTGACGTATAAAAGCGTTTCAGAGGCCCCTAAGAGATCTGGAATGGAGTTTTGGCTCATAACTAGATTAGTCGACTGACTCCGCTGGCTGCCGCTGCGGTTGAGACAGCTTCAGCCAAGACCGAGACCAGATTGTGTTTGGAGACGGAAGGGATGATGAAGCTAGGACCCAGATCGGCCTCAGGCACGAGCTTTGAGATGGCCAGAGCCGCAGCCATTTTCATAGGGGCGTTGATGACCCTGGCTCTGGCGTCGAGAGAGCCTCTGAGCAGTCCCGGCACGACTAGATAGGGGCTAAGGAGGTTGCTGTTCAAGTCGGATTTGCCGGCGGTGACGGCCGCCCCGAAAAAGTTGTCTTTGGTCGTTTCGGTGAGGTTAAAGATGATGGCTTGCGGGGCCATGGTCGAGACGAGGTCTTTATTGATCGGGACAGCTGAGGAAATTACGATTAAAACGTCGGAATCGACCGCGACTTTAGCTAATGGTCCTTTGATTTGTCGGGGGTTGGTTTTAAGGGCCAGTTCCTCCTTCACCCAGTTGGTGTGCCCGGGGCGGCTAGGGTGAATGGCCCCGGTCTTGTCGCAGACGATTATGTCCGTGACTCCCGCCAAGCGAAAAAAGTCGACCATCGAGAGAGCTTCGCTTTCAGGACTCGCCAAGACGATCTTAACGGCATTCATTTTTTTATTGACGACTTTAAGAGCGTTTAAAAGGGCGGCTAAACACAGCACAGGCAAGGCGTCGAGGTTGTCGTGCAAGACAGGCACCTCTTCAATTTCTTCCAGACGCCGCTTTATCTCCATAGAGGCCGTTTCATTAACCGCTTCCAAGTTTATGGCCCCTAGAGACAAAGCCAGCGACTTTACCGTTCTGACGGTGTCTTCCAGCGATTGACTGTCCAGAACCAAAGGAAGAGTATTGATTTGGGCGGTCTGATTCAGCAGTCTCGCTTTTTGTTCGACTAACGGAAGAGAGGCCAACGGACCGATGTCGCCTAAGCTTGGCGCGTTGGAGCCGTCGGTGATGACGGCCACGGTATTGAAGCGGGAGGTGAATTTGTAGGCTAGGGAAGGGTCTGATGAGAGAGCCCGGCACTGCTCGAGGACTGCTTTGGCAAGGTTGGCGTCAAAAAGATCGCTGTTTTCAGAGAGCGATGATTTTTCAGATAGCGACGGTTGAGTCATTAATCACCATTAAAGCCTGCCGGAGCAGGGGGAGTTTTTAAGCTGACCATGATAAACATAAGCCAAACGTTATGGTTAAATTCATCAAAATTTCTTAGCCTCCCCAAGCAACGCTTTATTTTCTTCTTTCAACACCTGGCAAAAAATGACGACAGATTGCATTTAAAAGGTACTATTTTTTCCTCATCGAAAAACGAATGAACTGTATAATTTTTGATCGGCTATTGATTCAAATCATCGGAGAGATGATCGGTCCGATGACCCCTCGATCTTTTAATAATTAGTCATCCATGACGGCTGTCATCTATGATGGCTAGTCAGTCATCTATAATATTCAGTCATCTACGTCGTTAGTATGCAGTAGTTGATCTTCCGAATCGTCATTCGGATTAGAGCCTTCTTTGACGATTTCTTCTTCGTAATTCGAGCGCTCTATACGGTGCTGCAAAGAACGCCTCGACAGTCCCAGCATTGTGGCCGCTTCGGTTTTGTTGTCGTCGTTTTGCTTTAGGGCAATTTTGATGAAAAACCGTTCGACGGCATAGAGTATATCATCGAGCTTAATGGGCGTTCCGTTCCAGTCAGGGGTAAGTTCACTGGGAAGTTGGGGTTTGGCGAAATGCTCTTTGGGAACGGCCACTAATTCCACCGGGTTTAGGTCGGCTAAACTAAAGGCCATCAACCTGGCCCGCAAGCGAAAGGGGCTGATGGACAGCAAAGAGGAGACTCTATTGCGTATGCCCCCTGCGGTGAGCATGGCGTTGTACAGATAATAACCCTCCAAAGACGTCAGGATGTTGTTGAGACCTCCGGCCGGCAGCGTAAAATTCGAGAAATCGGTTTGCGCTTGTTGCGGGTTGTCGCCTTGAGCCGCCGAGGCCGGTAGAGGCGCGCCTGTCGTCGGCGAGGCCGATGACGGCGCCCCCGACGGCGACATCGGCTGATTTGTCCCTGATGCGTTTGAAGCCGGCTGAGTAGGGGGCGTCATAGCATGAGGCGAAATGAAAGGAGGCAGGATTTTTGGGGCGCCTTGACCTTTCGTCAGTTCATCAAAAAATGTGGGCGTGTTTAAGCTCCCCCTCTTAAAATCCGCTAAGTGCAGACTCTCCGGAAGAATTATGTTCGACTGCTCAAGGGCGACCGAGCGCTCGATGATGTTTTCCAGCTCTCTGACGTTTCCAGGGAAATGGTAGCGCGAGAGGATGTCAAGAGCATAGGTGGAGAGCTTGCGGACATCTTTTTTTTGCTGACGACTGTACTTTTCCAAAAAATAATGAGCTAAAAGAGGGATATCCATAGTCCGTTCCCTAAGGGGCGGAATGTGGATGTTTATGACGTTCAGGCGGTAGTAAAGGTCTTCCCGGAAGCGACCGGCTATTATTTCGGATTCCAAGCTCTTGTTGGTGGCGGCGATGAAGCGCACGTCCGTTTCCTGCTCGGCGTTCCCGCCGACAGGCCGAAAGGTCCTCTCCTGGACCACTCGTAGAAGTTTCACCTGCATAGGAATCGTAAGTTCAGCCAATTCGTCCAAAAAAAGAGTCCCTCCGTCGGCGGTGGCCATCAGGCCGAGCTTGTCGGTCGCGGCGCCGGTGAAGGCCCCTTTTTTATAGCCGAAAAGTTCGCTCTCGACTAATTGCTCGGGCATGCCGCCGCAGTTGATGGCGACGAAATTTTTGTCGGCTCGGTCTGAATTGGAATGGACCGCTCGGGCGACCAGTTCTTTGCCTGTCCCGCTCTCTCCGGTTATGAGGATGCTGGTGGTCGTCAGAGCCGCCCGCTTGATTAAGTCGTAGACCTGCAGCATGGCCGGAGAAGAACCGACCAAGCCGCTGAAGCGCTGGTTGTTGATGACCAACTTGGCCAGAGATTCTCTCTCGATATTCACGTTTCTGTGGGCTAGAGCGGAATCGATGGCCGACATCAGTTCGGTCGGTCTGAATGGTTTGGGGATAAAGTCGTAAGCGCCATACTTCATGGCTTCAACAGCTTTATCATCGCTGGCGTAGGCGGAGATCAAAATTAAAGTGGTTTGGCGATTTTCTTGCCTCAGGCGCTTTAAGACCTCAAGTCCAGTCAAGCCGGGCATACGGATGTCGCAGATGATCAGATCATACTCGCGCGCCAAGGCCATCTCCAGTCCTTTTTGGCCGTTTTCGGCCAATTCGACTGTGTGCCCGGCGTTGCGGATTATCATCTCCATGACTTCACGGAGACTTAAATCATCGTCAACCACTAAAATATTGCTCACGCTTCAACCTTTTGACGCTGTAAAAGTCGGATTCGTAAAAACGTCTTTGAGAAATCGTCTTTTAAAAATCATCCGTCAAAAATCATCTATCAGAAATCGTCTTTTAAAAATCATCCGTCAAAAATCGTCTATCAGAAATCGTCTTTTAAAAATCATCCGTCAAAAATCAACTATCAGAAATCATCTTGATGGATGCGTTTGGTGGAACCGTGATTTTCGGTTCCGTCTTGAGCCGTGTTTACGACCGGCTGTTGTTCAAGTTCGGTTTTACGTCTCTGCGCCCACGAATTTTCACGTAAATTCACCAACCAATGATACAGGTCGGCGCCTATCAAAAGATTTTTCGCTATGATATCCGCGGCATCACTGGAAAACAATTCAGCCTCATTCGTATTTTCTCTCCACGTGTAAAGCCCGGTATGATTGCACCACTCTTGGTAGTAGGAATTCTTTTTAAAACCGGCGGGAACAGTCCTTATATCCGGATCGGGTTGGTTAAAACCAGCTTTAAGGCTTAATGAAACAGTTATTGATTGAAACTCTAGAAACCTATCGAAGTCCAACAGCACATCGCGGTAAGCTTTAAGCATGTCGGGAGGAAAGGCGTAGCAACCAACCGACCAAATCCAGCGGTTGCTGGAAATTTGAAAGTAAAAACAAGGACTCTCCAATTTGCCTTCAGGATAATCGCTCCACCAGATAAGTCCTAAATGGCCTTTGTAAGGCGACTTGTCGCTGGAAAAACGAGTGTCTCTATGCAAACGATATATCGAGCGATCGATTTTGGGATCGGCTATCACCTCTTTTTTTACGCGGCTGTTGAGAATCGCGCCTACCGACGTCACCAGCTCTCTGGCCGGCTCGATGATGTTTTTTTCGATTTTGTCTTTGTTGTCTTTGTACCACTTGCGATCAGTACAATTCTCCAAACAAGCCAAAAGGCGAAGCGATTCTTTGTTTAGGCGCGGCGACGACATGTCTCTAAAACTCGTACTTACGCTGGGAGCGATTATTGTCAAACATTGAATCTAAAATGGACGATATCGCCGTCGGCTACGGCATATGTCTTTCCTTCAAGCCGAAAAACACCTTTCTTCTTAGCCTCGTTAAATCCGCCGGAAGCTTTGAAGTCTTCGAAAGCGACCACTTCAGCCCGAATAAACCCCTTTTGAATGTCTGAATGGATTTGTCCGGCGGCATAGAGGGCGCTTTCGCCGTTAGGCATCGTCCAGGCTCGGCATTCATCTTCGCCCACGGTGAAAAAACTGACTAGATCCATCAAGTCGTACAGCGTTTTGACGACTCTTTCGGCTATGAGTTCTTTTACGCCGTAATCGGCCATAAATTCCTGAGCTTCCTGGGGAGAAAGCTGTCTGAGTTCTTCTTCCAACCGGCCTCGTAGAGCCAGGGAAGGTAGAGGCAAGGGAGGGACGGAGTTTTCGTCGCCGTCATCGGCGAGGTTGACTAAAACCATTATGGGTTTGGCTGAAAGTAGGCCAAAACCCCTAAGTTTCGGGGATTTGACGATCTCTCTAAGATCTCTGAGCGGCTTTTCGGCCTCCAACTGAGTGAAGGCTATTTCCAAAAGCAAGGCCTCTTCCGGGTCGTTTTTGCGGCCTCTCTTTTTTTCTTCGGCGAGTCTCTCCAAGCGTTTGGAGACAGTCAGATAATCCGAGACAAGAAGCTCCGAGGCGAGAGAACTCACGCGCTCGATCAAATTCGAGCTTTCCAAATTGGGAAAGGCGCCGACCACCATCAAGAGCACATCGGCGTCTCTGGCCTTCTCCAAACAGAGTTTTAAGACTTCATTGGGTTCTCCCAATGGTTTGGGGAGATAAAGGTCGACTCTGGCCGGGGTGTGTTTGCGCGGTTTGAAGAGAGCGGTCAGGTAATCTAGGCGCTCATCTTGCACGATAGCCTCGCCCTGTCTCATATCCTGATGAACGGGCGATTGTCCCTGACCGGTCAGAGCTCGAAATACGGTTTCACGACCGGACTGGGGGGCGCCAATCAAGCAGATTTTCATTTTTTTTGTTCCGGTTCTTCGTTTAAGACGTCTTGCATTATTTTTTCAGCGCACGCGTCGCAGTATCCGTGGCTACAGGTCACGTTGGCGTACATCTCCAAAAATCTGTCCAAAGAAAGCCATTGATTGCTTGAGTATTTTACATTGCGGCATTTTGAGCAAACCGTTATCACGCCATCTAAGATCTTAAGCTTCAACTCGCTGTTTTCTTTCTTTAATCTAGCGATTTCCTCTTTAAGGGCTTGTTCCGCTTTGTGAGCTTGGCTTGATTGTTCTTTCATACAATTTCCCCAAGGAAACCCCTAGGCTTTAGCCTAGGGGAGGAATTGGGGGTTGCTTTTTCTCAACCCTCGAATACTCATACCCATCGCCTCTCTGAACAA
>JAISZP010000089.1 GCA_031269135.1 Deltaproteobacteria bacterium
CTCGGCGTCGATCGGCTTGACGGACTCGATGACCTGAAATACGGCGATGCTGTCTTTAAGTCTAATCGGAGGCGTCTGGCGGCTTTCGCGCTGAGACGCTTTTAAAAGCTCTTGAGATAGGTTCGTATCTTTAAACAGGCTGAAAGTCGTCCTATCCAGAGGGTTTAGATACATCGGCTCGGTTACGATGACGGCATACCCGGCTTCCTTAGCCGCCTGAGCCATATCGTAGAGCGTTCGGCTTTTTTTGGAGGGCTTTAAAAGAGCCTCCGCCGCCTTTTCGTTTTGCACTAATAATACCTGCGCTCTATAGACGTTCGTCAGGGGAAATTTTCGAAGCCAGGCCTTCCAAAACGGAATCCAATCCTCTCGGTTGGGGCGGGCGTGGAGCATGGCCACTTTCCTATACATGGCATCGAAAAGTATTTGCTTTTCGATGGCCTGCTTTAAATCCTCCAACGATTGTCCCTTTGGGGCGTGACAGAGGGTACGAGCCTTAGAACCGTCGCAGCCCCATGATTTGCTGTACAAACTCAGTCGAGCCTCTATTTGCTCAGGGCTTACCGTAACCCCCTCTTTTTGGGCGGCTTGCCTGACGAGTTCTTCGTCTATCAAGCGGGACAGTATCTGGCGGACATTCACATGGCCCGGATCTTCGGAGGTCAGAGTCAAATTCGGTTGATTGGCCAATTCCATGACCTGCTCGACGGCCGAGCGAAGGATTGGTCGACCGTTGACGGTAGCCGCCGTTTCCGGATCCCACAGTTGCCGTTTATAATGGTTCTGGAAGGCTAAGACGCCTACCGCCAAAAAGACGGCCAAAAAAAGGAACATCACAAACAGCTTAAGCTTTTTCCGTCTCAAACTCCCTCCAGGTCGGCTTTAGGTCGATTAAACCAAAGCCCAGAGATTTTATGGCCGATATGAAAAACCTCTTAATCATCTGAATTTTTGATTAAATAGTCGCAAAAAAACGCATATGGCGTCGGCGCTGGATCCTGCGGTGAAAGATCGCTGCAAAAGCGGTGCGACGGCGGCAAAAGCTCTGCGCAAGACCCCTTCAAAACCGCCGCAAGACCGGCAAACCGCTCCAAACGTCAAATCAGCTTCCCCAAAACAGCCATTACGCCCTCTAAGGGCCTTCCTGGGTGTGCGCACTCGCCCTTAGCCACAAAAAGGCGTCCTGCGGGAGTCAAGCGGTTTTTAAATTTCGAGCCGGAGATGAAACTCATGACTTTTTCGTAGCTGGCCGGACCTTGGGGACCAAAAGTCACCGTAAGCCCTTCGCTGCCGTTCTCCAGACGCCGTATCTGGGCCTTACGCAGCAAGATCTTTATCACCATCAAGTCCAAAAGGTTTTGGGTCTCGATCGGCGGCTTGCCCAGGCGGTCCTCCATCTCCGAAACGATCTCGCTTATCTGTCGTTCGTCGGCGCAGGACGCCAACCGGCGGTAAAGAACGAGACGCATCTCAGTGTCGGGGGCGTAAGATTCAGGTATGTAGGCCGGTAGTCCTATGACGACCTCGGGTTCGTATTGTTCTTCCCAGGGTTCGTTTTTAAGTTCTCTTATGGTCTGCTCCAAAAGCTGAGAGTACATCTCATAGCCGACCAAAGAGGCCTGACCTGATTGAGCGGCGCCTAAAATGTTTCCGCTGCCGCGTATCTGAAGATCGTGCAAGGCTATCTGATAGCCGCTGCCGAGCTCGGTATGGTCCAATAAGGCCTTAAGCCGCTTTCTGGCGTCGTCGGTCAAGGTGTCGGGATCGTCTATCATCAAATACGCATAGGCCTGGATATGGCCTCGGCCTACTCTTCCTCTGAGCTGATAAAGCTGGGCAAGCCCGAAACGGTCGGCTTGATCGATGATGATCGTGTTGGCCGAGGGGAAATCCAAGCCAGATTCCACGATGGAAGTGGAGATCCAAACGTCTATCTCGCGGTTTAAGAACTTTCTCATCACCTCTTCAAGTTCTTGAGGCTTCATCTGTCCGTGACCCACCCCAAAGCGCACCAGCGGCATCAGTCCCTCCAGCCGCTTGACCCACACTCCCAAGTCCTTGACTCTGTTGTGGATGAAAAACACCTGGCCGCCTCTGGCAAGCTCTATGTCGATGGCCTCCACTATGGCCTCGTCCTGGCGGCGCATCAGGCTCGTTTTAACCGTCAAGCGGTCTTGAGGTGAGGTTTCTATCAAAGACATGTCCCTGATGCCGCTCATCGACATCGACAGACTCCTGGGGATCGGAGTGGCGCTCATCGCCAGCACGTCGACCTCCGTCCGAAGCTTTTTCAGCCTTTCCTTGTCCGCGACCCCGAAGCGGTGCTCTTCATCGATGACCAGCAAACCCAAATCTTTAAACGCCACGTCTTTTTGCAAAAGCCGGTGCGTCCCCACCACGACGTCGATCGTGCCGGCCGATAGCTTTTTTAAGACCTCTTTTTGTTCAGAGGGCTTTTTGAAGCGGGACAATGAGGCGACGCTTATCGGCCAAGACGCGAACCTCTCGATGAAACTTCTCTCGTGCTGCTCGACTAAAATGGTCGTGGGCACCAAAACGGCCACCTGCTTGCAGTCCATCGCCACCTTAAAAGCGGCCCTCATGGCGACCTCTGTTTTTCCGTAGCCCACGTCCCCGCAGACCAGCCTGTCCATGGGCTTTGAGGCCGACAGATCGCTCAAGACGTCGTCGATGGCCTTCTCCTGGTCGGCGGTGGCCTCGTACTGAAAGGCCGCTTCAAACTCCATATACTCCTGATCTCTGGGACTGAAGGAGAAGCCCTGGGTCGTTTGTCTGGCCGCATACAGCTTCAGCAGATCCTCGGCCATCTCTCTGATGTTTTCCTTGACCTTGTTCTTCAGCTTCTCCCATGAGCCGGTTCCTAAAGCGTCGAGGTGCGGGGGATGATCGGCCGCACCCACGTACTTGCTGACGGAAGAGAAGCGCTCCACCGGAACGTAGAGCTTGTCTCCCGAGCGGTAGCAGAGATCGAGAAAGTCGCCTTTCTGACCGTTCGAGAGAATTAAAGTCACCAGCCCCAGGTACTGACCTATGCCGTGCTCGGAGTGCACCACATAGTCGCCGCTGGTGAGATCTTTAAGTCCGTTGAAGCCTTTGAGTCCTCTAAACTCCTCGGTAGCTCTCCTTCTTAATCTATGCTTGGCGCCGAAGATCTCGTCTTCGGAAATATAAGCGACGTTGTCGAAATGAGCCACAAAGCCCCCCGACAACTGGCCCACCGTGAACAAGAGCGTTCCCTGCTTAAGCCGTCCCTTGAAATCTTTGTCGGGCGACAGCTCATATTCGCTCAGCATTTCCGCCAAGCGCTTCTTTTGCTCTTTAGTCCTTAAAACTAAATTCACGCTGAAGCCGCGTCCTAAAAGCGCCTTTATTCTGGCGGCCAACGGACCTAAAAGCCCTGTCGCCCGCCTAGGCACAGTCATCGCCGCCTTCAAATCGTTGTTGTTTTCGCACTGAAAGGTGATGGGACTGAGGCCGGTGAAATCTCCTCCGTCGATGACCATCTCTTCGGAGCTTATGTACGAGCCTTCGATAATCTCTTCGAGCAGCTTTTTGGGGCGCTCGAAGATGTCGGTCACCGGAAGGTGCGGTCTTTCTTCCTGCTCCAAGCGGTTGAAATGATTGTCCAAGTTCAGCCAGCTTGCTTGTCCGGCCTCAAAGAGCCTCGACGGCTCGCTCAACAAGACTTTGACGCCGCACTGCTTGAGGAAGGCCGACAGCGACACCCTTTTTTCATCAAATAAGGGCGCCCAGTTTTCCAAGTCCGAGGTCACAGACCTGTTTCTGAAGCGTGAGGCCAGCGGATCGCATAGAAGCGACAACCAATTTTTGTCTTTCGCAAGCTTCTCCAAGGCGCAGGCGGCCTTCTCGCCTACTTGCTCGGCGACGACGACTTCGGAAGCCGGAGGAATGACCAGACGATCGAGACTGCCGATGGATTTTTGATCGTCGACCATAAAGACCCTCAGCGATTCGATGAAGTCGCCGAAAAATTCAATCCTGACCGGCTTATCCTGACCTGCCGGAAAGACGTCGATCAGTCCGCCTCTGACGGAATAAGTGCCGACCGACTCGACTTGCCCGACGTGGGAATAGCCGTTATCGGCCAAAAATTTCTTGAGGAAGACAAAATCGATTTCCTTGCCTTTTTCTAAGGTCATCGTCCTTTGGATTATGGAATCGGCGGGAGGAACCAATCTGAGAGCCGCGCTTATGCAGGCGACCACGACGGCCGGTTTTTCTTTTTGAGCCAGGCACAACAGCGAGTTGAGGCGTTCGGCGGAAGGGGCGGTGGCCGTGATCTGATTGAGGAAAGGCTTGCTCTCGAAGCCGGCCAGCAGCTTGACCGGACCATTTCTCCAAAAAAAACGCAGATCCGTGACTAAATCTTCCGCCTCCAAAGCGGAGGGGGTAAGTATTAAAAGCCGATTATCGGCCAAAGGACCATCGAGCAACTGTGAGACAAGATAGGCTAAGCCAGGGGAATTTAAGCCTCTAAGATGGATCTGCCCATCCCATGATGGGGTCAGGTCTTCGAAAAGACTGCTGTAGGTGGGCATAAGATGAATACCGACGTTTACGCCGCCCAAATGACAAGGGCGTCGGGAAGAGGGCTGAAACAACCGAAAAAACAAGTGAAATCGTCTGCCGCAACGCTGTTGAGAGAGTCGCCGAAATCAAAGACTCGTCCCAATCTCCCGAAGGATTTCAGGTCGGCGAGTGAAGCAGTTATGGAGGATCGATCTCGACCCGATGTTTTTATTAAAAGTATCCCAGAGACTCCATCTTGTCAAGTTTAGAAGGCGATGAAATGTTTGGAAGGCAAGGAAAAGTTCGGAAGTCAAGGAAAAATTTCGATGACAAGGAAAAGTTCAAAAAGCAAGGAAAAGTTCAGAAGTCAAGGAAATATTCAGAAGGCAAGGAAATATTCAGAAGGCAAGGAAAAGTTCAAAAAGCAAGGAAAAGCTTAGAAGGCAAGGAAAAGCTCGAAACAAAAAATCTAGGTCCCAGTACACCCTTGCACACCATAGCTCGCGGCAAGATTGTCGTTTTCGCTAAATGCTGTATACTGACTTGAAACCGCCAAAGAGGACCCCATGGCAGCGAAATACATAATTTCTCTCACAAGCGACGAACGTGACGAACTTGATTCAATTGTGAAAAAAGGCAAAAATGCCGCTCGAGTCATTCTCTTGGCGCTTGTTTTACTGTTTTGCGACGCAAGTCCCGAGGGTAGAGGCAAAAAAACGAATGCCCAAATCAGCAAAGAGTTGAATATCTCGGAGAGAACTATCGAAACCCTCAAGAAACGCTTTGTTGA
>JAISZP010000094.1 GCA_031269135.1 Deltaproteobacteria bacterium
TTGGCTGGTCAACGCCCTAGCCGAAGAAGTCATTGAAAATATATTGGCTTGCGATTATAGTGCGCCCATAACCGCCCAGCATATGGATCAAGCGGCTGATAATCTCATGAATAACCGCAGGAGCACCCATCTAGACCACCTTTTGACCAGTCTGTCGAAAAAACGTGTAAGGCGATTCATCGATCCGATGCTGTCGGTGATCCGATGCTGTCGGTATCGGAGGACTCGGCCTTTTACGTCAGGGACGATGAAACTCTATTTTCATTCAAAGACGATCTCCGATATTGTCTTGATTTGGGACTTCTTAAAAAAGATGGCGGACTTCGGCCGGCCAACCCGATTTACGCCGGCGCCATAGTGAGATTTCTGAATGAAAACATCCAAGATATCCTTCCAAAGGCGATAATCGGAAAATGGATGGATGGCCGAAACATGGACATGACCGGCCTACTCAAGGAATTTCAACAGTTTTGGGCTAATAGCTCTAAAAAATGCCTGGGCAGGCTTGATTGCAAAGAAGCTGGGCCGCATCTATCTTTGACGGCCTTCATTCAGAAGGCGGTCGATGGCGCAGCCGCAGTCTTCAACGAATTCGTCGATGGAACAGGATACGCCTACATTGTCGTCCAATACGCCGGACGAAATCATATAATTGAACTGCAAATCAAAGATGATCAAAAGAGTTTTGAGGAAAGCAAGGAACAATTGGCTGGTCATATGGACCGCTTATCGACTGCGGAAGGTTGGCTGATGGTTTTCGATCGCAAATCCAAAAAAAGCGGGACTAAAAAAATCTGCTGGGAAACTTCGACCACGCCGACAGGTCAGACTATTCATACTGTAGGTTGTTGAAATATGCCGCTCAAAAGCGATTTCAAGTAAATTTTTTCCTCAGTGTTTGCTCAATGTTTGCTCGGAGCTGGGATTTTTTAGCTTATGTGAGACTGAACATAAGCTGAGGAAATCATAACTGAAAACTCTTTTTTTACTCCGTTTGACTTGATTTTTAATCTCGGCGTTTAGGCTGCTGAAAAAATAGAGGCTACTCGAATTGATGATTTCAAAAGTGCAGTTGCCGTCGTAACCCTGACGCGGTCGTCCTCAGGCCCGGAAAAACGTATGATATTAAGATCTTAATCAATCTTCGGCAGTATAAAAAGCTTTAAATATCGCGCCGGATGTTTTTCGCGTCCGGCGAACATAAATCTCCAAGGTGCGTTTTATGCATCTCATCAAAAAATAGGTTCTCAAGATATGGCGATTGATAAAACACCTCTACCTAAATCGCTCTCGACCCTGGCTATCGGTTCGGTTCCTTTTCTTGACCCGGCTGAGGCCATCGAGCAATCCGCCGTCACTCTTGATATTCCCGCTAGTCCTCAATTGGTGCGTTTGTCTGCTTGGGAGGATATGCTCTTCAGCGCCGTCAGCGGTCTTCCGGCTTTAGTGGTCGACGAGCAGGCAAGAACGGTGACTGCGGTTTCGGAAGGCCGAGAAGAGGCGCTGGCTCATTTTTACGAACAGTATTTCACCGGCGACGTCGAGTTTTTGGCTTTAGGCGAAAAATCTCGTTTAGGATTCGACTCTCTTTTGCAGAGGGCTAAAATCGACGAAAATTTCGGTCGTTCATATTTAAAAGCCCAGGTCGTGGGGCCGCTGACGTTTGGTCAATCGGTGAAAGTCCAAGGCGCCTACAGCTTGGCTGACGACGCCGCCTTGCTGGAGGCGGCGGCTCTCGGTCTTGGCGGCAAGGCCGCCTGGGCGGCCGAGCGCATACGGGAGCTCAATAGAATTCCCGTCGTTTTTTTAGACGAACCCGGTTTAAGCGGCTATGGGTCCGCTTTTTCCACCCTGACTCCTCAAACGGTCGTCTCCGCCTTAAGCTCCGCAGTCGATGCCGCCAGAGCCAAAGGACCGGTTTTGGTGGGCTGCCACGTCTGCGGCAATACGGACTGGGGCTTATTGACTCAAGTAGGTTTGGACATAATCAATTTCGACGCCTACGCCTACCTTGAAGCGGTCTGTCTGTATCCGAAGCAGTTTAAGACCTTTTTGGATGGAGGCGGAGCTCTTTGCTGGGGCATCGTCCCGACGACCGACTTCGACGAGAGCCGCCATACTTCCGAGCGTTTGTCGAAGATGATAAAAGACGGGTGGAGCAATCTGGCTTCCAAGGGCATAGATAAAGAGCTTTTAAGAGAAAGGACCTTAATCGCAAGCGCCTGCGGACTGGGCGGGCTGTCCATAGAGACGGCCAAAAGCATATTGGCCATGCTGCCTAAAGTAGCTCAGGCTTTGGTCGATTGACGGTTTGCCGCCCAGCCGCATCGGCGTGAAGCGGCTGTCGGCGTTCCGGCGGGCCGACTCTAAATTAAGGAGAGACTCTAAACATTGAATAAGGTTGAATTTTTGGCCTTGAGCGGCCAGTCGACAGGAGCGGCTCTAGTTTTCCAAGAGGGGAGCATTTAATGGCTATGGCTATCGACGGCGAATTGACCGACAACCCGAAAAAGCGCAGGAGAGGCGCAGCCAAAAAAAAGGCTCGGCAGGCCAAGGCCCCCAAGTGTCCGCCGGAGGCGCCGGCCTTAAGCGCGGTCATTCTTTTGGTGGTGATGATCATAGCCTTGGTTTCCCACAATCCCAGCGATCTGACTCCCACCATAGATGGCGAGATTTCCAATCATATCGGGCTGTTCGGCGCTTATCTCTCTTACGCTTTGATTCAAGCTTTCGGGCTGATGGCTTTCTGGCCGGCGCCTGTCCTTTTTTTCATCGCCATAATTTGTTTGTGGAGGATAAAGGTCAGGCTGTTTTCGTTGATGGTGGGTTTTCTGTTGGCCCTCTTCGCCTGCCTGTCTTTCTTGGCCTTGATTTGGCCGAAGCTTGCGGTGGTCTGGCCTGACGGCGGCTACTGCGGCGGGGGGAGCATCGGGGCTTTTTTGGCGACCGCTTTGACCTCCGTCGTAGGCCGAGGAGGCTCATTCATACTTTTGCCTTTGATCTTTTTCGCCGGATTATTCGCGCTTTTCGGCATGTCCCCGCTGAGGCCGCTCAGAGCGCTCTTCGCCTCCAAAGAGTCGGACCAAGTCCCTCAGCCTAAGCTCAAAGGCCGGCGCAACGGGAAAAGCAAAGAATCGATTCAGACGGATGAGACTCTGGCCGAACCGGTCATCGCAGGCGCCGTCCATCCGGAGCCGATAATCGTAGAGAAAAAGCGCTCCAATAAAGTCAAAACCCAAAGACGGTCCGTAAAATCCGAACCAAATTCCCCCTACGTTTTGCCGGCGCTGGATTTATTGGATCCGGCAAGCGAAAAAAATGAAGAAAATCCCTCTGGTTTGACCGATGAGCAGCTCAAAGCCAATGCGAAGCAACTTGAGACGAAGCTGGCCGAATTCGGCGTGGAAGGGCGAGTTTTAGAGGTTTGCGGGGGACCGGTGATCACCATGTACGAGTATCAGCCGGCGCCTGGAAACAAGATCTCCAGAGTCGAGGGTCTGGTAAACGACCTGGCCATGGCTATGAGGGCGGTTTCCATCAGAATAGTGGCCCCTATACCCGGCAAAGCCGTCATAGGCATCGAGATCCCCAACCCCATAAGGACGATGGTCACCCTAAGAGAGGTCGTGGAGAGTCCGGCTTTCGAAAACCAAAAATCCCCTTTGACTTTGGTTTTGGGCGTGGACATCACCGGCATTCCGGTGGTCACCGATTTGGCCAAGATGCCCCACCTTCTCATCGCCGGGGCGACCGGGAGCGGCAAATCCGTAGGCCTCGACTGCATGATAATGAGCATTCTCTACAAAGCCGGTCCCGATAAAGTTCGGTTTTTAATGATCGATCCCAAATGCGTTGAAATGGCCATGTATCAAGATCTTCCCCATCTGTTGCACCCGGTGTTGACCGACCCTGATGAGGCGACCGTCGCTCTGAAGTGGGCCGTTCACGAGATGGACGTGCGCTACCGGATGATGGCGGAGAAAGGCGTGAGAAATATTCAGGGATATAACGATTTCATCAGAAGCGAGATCGCCAAGAGCAAGAGAGAGGAACCGGAGGCGGATCCGCCCAGCGAGATGCCTTATCTGGTGATCGTCATCGATGAATTGAGCGATCTGATGCTCCAGGCGCCGAAAGACGTCGAGGTGTCGATAACAAGACTCGCCGCCAAGGCCAGAGCGGCCGGCATCCACTTGATCCTAGCCACCCAAAGGCCTTCCGTGGATGTGCTGACGGGCGTCATTAAAGCCAACCTTCCCACCCGGCTTTCTTTTCAGGTGGCGACTAAAGTCGATTCCAAGACCATTTTGGACCGCATGGGCGCTGAACAGCTTTTAGGCAAGGGCGACATGCTCTTTATGCCTCCCGGCTCTTCCAAACTTCATCGACTTCACGGAGCTTACGTGAGCGATGAGGAAAAGAGAAGGGTGACCGACTACGTCAGGCAATGGGGACCGCCGGAATACATCGAAAGTTTGGTTCCGCCGGAAAGAAGCGAAGACGATTTCGGCATGGAGAAAGATGAAAAGTATCAGTTGGCTGTGGAATTGGTCCGCCGTCAGGGAAAGGCTTCCATATCCATCGTTCAAAGACACCTTAAGATCGGCTATAACAGAGCCGCCAACATCATCGAGCAGATGGAGAGAGAAGGCATAATCGGTCCGCAAGAAGGCTCAAGACCGCGAGTGGTTCTGTGATGGCGGGCAGGGCGCTCGAAAGCGCCATTTTTTCCAGTCTTCAAATCAGGAAAATGATGTAACGTCGTGACTATTCGGCTGTGGGCAGCCGAGAGCTTCAAATTTAGCCGCCCCTCGGCCTGGAGAGCATTAATTCTTAAGGTCAAGCGACTAATATAAGATTCCACTTCAACCATTGTCGGCTCGAAAAATATTTTTCCACAGAGACGTATTTTTTTCTTGACTGAACCGAATTCAGAGGCGATCTAAATTTTGGCGTCTTTATTTTTTTCTTTCAACTAATCTTTTGATTATTCTTACGCTTTATCTAGTTGTACATCGTAAGTTAGGCGATTGACAGTAATTTAGTCGCCTAAATTTTCCACCTAACCTCTTAAAAATTGCAAAGGTGTATTGTATGAATTATTTAAAAACATTTCTACTGGGTTGTTTTATCATTCTAGGATTTTGTTTGACGGTTGAAACTGACGCCTCTTTTGCTCAAAATGACTCAAACCTACAAGATTGCGATAAATTGTATGTAGGTCAGACGATAATAGCTGATAAAGGAACCATAGTTGGTATTTCCAAAGACGGGTATGTCTCTGTAAAAGTTACCTATACTGATCAGTATAAAGCTTGGGAGAATTCTTATGAAACCTCATGCTCCGAGGCTTATAAGACAGCCTTAGAATACCGTTCTTCACAGTTCCATCAACTAAATAAATAGGGATATTAGAGATATAATTTAATAGAAGCAAATTAGTTGGAACATTATCTTTTGATTTTCTTAAAAATCTAGAGGATAATTAAGCGGCTTTTTATAACCGTTCACAAACAAGGTGAAATTCTTACGTAAGAATTTTACCCTTTAGACGCACTTTAACATAATCAGAAATTTCTCATGGAGTGTAAGAAGATCATTAGACGTCGGAGTGAAAAAGGTTCGGATCATAAACTTACGACCGTAAATCCCCACGATTTTTAAGGTGTATCCATTTAAGTCGTAATTCTGGGTATTTGATCCCAAGGGCATTAAAGATGCATCTTTGATCTCGCGACAAGGAAGGATATACATATCTATATTTACCGGCAAATTTGACTCTATAAATAGCTTTCACCTTATTAAAAACTTGGCTACGGGTAAGTTTCATACATTCTGGAGAATTATTCAATGCAACCCTAATCTCTCTCATATATATCTCGGCAATTAATTGTATAAATAATCTTGCCTCCATACGACTATCGGTATGTACTCTTATCCTTTTCATGTCTAAATCATTTTTCATTTCATCAAAATCTTTTTCAATATAGTCTCTTGTTGAATACTCTTTTAAAGCCATTTCGGCTGAGTCAATAGTTTTATCATTAGATAAAAAGCAAATATGACCAGAATGTGTATCCTGATAATTAAGTATATAATCCATATTGTATTCTATTGTACGTCCCCTTTGATATTTTTTTCTAGTTACTATGAAGAAGTTTTTGAATTCTTTGCTGGGTTCAGATGTATCATCATCCATCAGCCGTTTATGTTCTTTACCTAGCTCCTTCATGAACCTGTCCCTGTGTTTTCCAACCAGGTCCTGGCAAAAAAGCACATGAAGGGTACAACTATACTGAGCCAACACCTCAACATCATCATCCGAATTGATATATGGACTCTTCTGGGGGATGACGATTGTCTTTTCTGTCCGTTTTCCACGTTTCGAAGTCTTGGCCAAACAAACCCAGCGGCATGGAGTGCTATTAATGTAGTAAGTTCTGTTTCCCACTTCATACATTGACTCAGGCATAAAACGTTCTTTACGACCTAAGCTTATGATGTCTTTGATCCAATTAGAGCTAATTTTCATTGCTTGCAAGAATGTATGCTTTTGTTTGAGCATGAATGTGATGTTTTCGTCTGAAGAAAAACCTCTATCCATCATCAAGCAATTGGGTTTATAGTCAAGTTTCTCTAAAAACTGGAGGGTATTCATCAGCGTTTTAACATCACTAATGCTTCCATCAAGAGTCCATGCGAATAAAGGCATTCCTGTATTTCTTGAGCACAATAAAGCGTAGTTGACTTGAGGCAATTTGTCATTGTCCCTGTTATGTCCCCAGGCAGCCAAGTTAGAATGCTTTCCGTAATACGAAATAGATGTTAAATCATATAATATTTTATCATTTGAGTTTTTATATGATGCCAACCATTGTTTATAGAAATGCATAATATCGTCATACGACATTGAATCAAGCAGCCTTGTGATGTCTTGGCTACTAATTGGACCACCATGAGGGTTTTCGAAGTGTTCCAACCAAGAATCGCTATTGACTAACGCATCGCCTTCAGAGGCAAGAAACCAGGCAAGAGATTGTATTAAGGAACTTATCTGTTCACCGAATGATTTGTCAAGTAAATCATCAAGACTGTACTTCTTGGTTATTGAACCGAAAACTAGCTGTGGGCCAATAAAATCTGCAAGAGCAGTATACATACCAGTTTGTTCTTTACGGTTTTGACAATTAGTGAGAATATCTTTACCATATTTCTTAACAACGGTATTTAGAATCAGATTACTTTTTTCATCTAATGAGGAAGGATCTGTATTATATCTAGAAATAATCTTATAAAAATAATTATTAGGTTTGAAGGCAAGAGGATTTCCATCCAAAGTACCAACAGATATACTAGGTTTTTTATATTTCTTGTTGACAGGATCCCACAAACATTCGCAGGCGCAGCAATAAATTTTTCCAGCTTGAATTTTTCCGTTTTCGACTATGTGCATATTAAATTCCTCCTGAAAAATCCTTTATGCACCTTAAATTTTAAGATTTTAAGGTGTATAGTTTGGTAGGCGCTCCGCTTCGTGCCAAAACCAAGATAGCTCAATTTATGGATCTTGTCAAGAGAAAAAGTTGCTTTACAAAAAAAAAATTACATTTTTAACTAAAATTCTCTGAAGCCATGTTTACACCGTAAGGAAATTTGGGGGATTTACGTTACGACTTGAGTCGTCTAACTCCGCACATGTCGCCTGACTCCGCACATAGCGGCAATAGACTTGCAGGACGCCTTCCATTGTCATGTCATTAATTCTAAAAAGCCGCTGACGAACATTTTTTGTTTGTCAGCGGCTTTATAATCAGTATCACATCTTGGCGGGCGAGGTGGCCGAGAAAGCGCCGCCGATTTACAACCTCAGAAAAAGGTATTCGTAAGCGGTCGTTTCAAATGCCGGATTACGGCTTAAATAGGAGGATTCCGGGACTATTTCTTCGCTGACTTGTAAACTTCGGCTAGTGATTTGTTGGAGGCGCCAAAGGGTCCTGAGAGAGAGGCGCTCATAGGCTCTCCAAAAGGCTTTCGGCGCCGCCGAAGGGTTTTTTATGGACTCGACCGAGTCGACAGCGTGAGGCAAGAGTCTCAAGGCCGCCAAGGTCACTATCGGATGCCTCGATGCCTCGGAAATGTCTTAGCCGAGTAATAGGCTTATCAAGCATCTTCCGCCAAGCAATAATCCGCAAAGAGTCTGCCAAGGAATTTTTCCCTCGATCGCGGGGCAGAAAATGGGCTGATGTACGGTTTAAAAATGGTGTATGAGAAAAGTTTCAGTTAACCGGTTTTTTCAACTAAATATTTGAT
>JAISZP010000154.1 GCA_031269135.1 Deltaproteobacteria bacterium
TCCGATCTTGGCCATCTCGCGCTCGCCCTGCAGGACGTGAATGGAGACGGCGGGCTGGTTGTCGGTGGCGGTCGAGTAGATCTGGCTTCTTCTAGTGGGGATGGTGGTGTTCTTTTCGATAAGTCTCGAGAAGACCTCTCCCTGAGTTTCAATGCCGAGAGACAGAGGGGTCACGTCCAACAACAAGACGTCTTTGACGTCGCCCTTGAGCACTCCGCCTTGGATGGCGGCGCCTACGGCCACCACTTCATCAGGGTTGACGCCGCGGTGCGGCTCTTGACCAAAGATCTTCTTGACCTCTTCGATGACCTTAGGCATACGGGTCATGCCGCCCACCAAGATGACCTCATTGATGTCCTTGGCCTGGAGTCCGGCATCCTTAAGGGCGGTCTGGCAAGGACCGACGACTTTGTTGATCAGATCGGTCACCAAGCTTTCAAGTTTGGAGCGGGTGAGCTTGAGGTTCAGGTGTTTCGGACCGGAGGCGTCGGCAGTGATGAAGGGCAGGTTGATGTCGGTCTCCATGGAGGTGGAAAGCTCCATTTTGGCCCGTTCCGCCGCTTCTTTGAGACGCTGGAGAGCCATCTTGTCGTTGAGAAGATCCAAGCCGGATTCCTTTTTAAACTCCGCCGCCAGCCAATCGATGACCCTCTTGTCGAAGTCCTCGCCGCCCAAGAACGTGTCGCCGTTGGTGCTCTTGACCTCAAAGACGCCGTCGCCGATCTCCAATATCGAGATGTCGAACGTGCCGCCTCCTAGGTCGAAGACGGCGATTTTCTGGTCGGTTTTCTTGTCGAGTCCGTAGGCCAAGGCGGCCGCCGTCGGTTCGTTTATGATCCTGACGACGTTCAAACCGGCGATGCGTCCTGCGTCTTTGGTGGCTTGGCGCTGGCTATCGTTAAAATAGGCGGGGACGGTGATGACGGCGTCGGTTACTGTCTCGCCTAAGTAGTTTTCCGCTGTTTGCTTCATCTTCGTAAGAATCATCGCGGAAATTTCAGCCGGAGAATAGACTTTTCCCCTTACCTCGACGGCGGCGTCGCCGTTTTCCGCTTCGACTATGTTATAAGGGGCTACATCTCTATCCTTTTTAACTTCCGGGGAATTGAACTTGCGTCCGATAAGTCGTTTCACCGCATAGATGGTGGCGTCCGGGTTGGTTACAGCTTGCCTCTTGGCGATTTGTCCGACGGGACGATCCCCTGCTTCAGTGAAGGCCACTATCGAAGGGGTGGTTCGGTTGCCTTCGGTGTTGGCGATGACCTTGGGGTCGCCGCCTTCCATCAAGGCGACGCATGAGTTTGTAGTACCTAAATCGATACCGATGATTTTACCAGTTATGTGAGCCATATTCTCATTTCCTCCTAAGAAATCATATTATTGGCGTATAAAATTTTGTTTATATTATTTTTGGTTTGAGTATATAAATACACGCTCGAACCATAAAAAACGTCGAAAAAAACTATGAAACCCGCAGAGTCCGTCAAATCGCGGCGTCAAAACGGACTATATCGAAACCCTCTATGTCGAAAAAGCTTTTCAAGCGCTAAGCGCCGATTTGCGTAGGCCTGACCGTTTTTGGCCGGAGCGTTTGTGGCGGCGTCGCGCCGCGACCGACCGGCATGCCGACCTCGTAAAAAATATAATCACTGAAACGGGTTTTGGAAAGGCCCGCAAGATTAAATTTAATTAGTAGCCTCGTTTTTCGCCACCATCACTTTAGCGGGCTTGAGCAGCCTCTGGTGAAGGGCGTAGCCTTTGGAGACGAGCCTGCTTATCGATTTATCCGGGAGTTCCGAAGGCTCCTGACCAATGGCTTCGTGAAAGTTAGGATCGAAGGTTTGACCTGGTTGCGGGGCGATCTCTTTTAGGCCGTACTCCGACAGCGAGTCTAAACAGCCCTTTAACGTCATGCGCACCCCTTCGGCCAGGTTTTTGACCGCCGGAATGTCCAAATCGGCATATGACAGGGCTAAGTTTAGATTATCCAAAAAGGGGATGATCCCTCTGAGCACGTTTTCGGTCGAGTAGCGAAGGGTGTCTTCTCTGTCTTTTTGGAACCTGCGGCGGGCGTTTTCCGTATCGGCCAAGGTCCTGAGGTACAGATCTTGAAAGCGCCGAGCCTCGGCTTGCCAGTCTTCGATGGTGGCGGGGGCTTTTGGACCCTCGGAAGCTTCGCTTTCGTCGGGAGAGCCTGAGTCCGCTTCGGCGCAGGCATCTTCAAACATTCGAGAGTGCAGCAGTTCAGCGTCGCTGAGTTCCGATTCGTCCGGCTCTGCGTCGGCTAGCTCAGGGCCGACCGGCTTAGAGCCGACTGGTTCGGAGCCGATTCGACCGTCGGCGCTTTGGGAGTCTTTTGGTTGCGGGGCGCTTGCATCGCCTTGGTCGCCGCACCGGCAAGGCTCGATTTCTTCCCCTGTCGGGGCGCTTTTCAAAATATCTTCAGCCATAAAGGCGAGTCTCCTTGATGTCGACGGAAAATCTAATTTAATCGCGTCTTGAAGTCTTGACGGCGAATTCGGAAGTCGTTTTTCTCATTCG
>JAISZP010000150.1 GCA_031269135.1 Deltaproteobacteria bacterium
CCAGGCGCCGTCGTCGCGGCCCATAGCTGCCTGGAAGGAGTTCAGAGCCGAAGCTCGCTGGAAGCAGCTCAGAGCCGAAGCTCCGAGCCAAAAGCGGCGGCTAAAGAAACAATATCGCCAAAAGACGCTCCTAAAGACGCTCCTAAAGTCGCTCCTAAAGGCGCTCCTAAAGACGCTCCTAAAGGCGCTCCAAAAGGCGTTCATGGCAGCGCATCGGGCTTAGGGAAAGCAAAAAAAGTCAAAGAGTCCCCAAAAAGCAGGACAGTCCCCAAAAAGTAAGATAGTTTAAAAAGTTATGCGTATTATTGTAAAAGTCGATAAATATTCGACTGCGAATATAAAGCTCAGTTACAGCTGGTTTCATCCAAACTAAACAGGGCGACATGCCCTCAACAATGGCGAAATATTATTTGAAGCATGTCAAGCGCGTTGGAATTCGTTTCTTTTTCGTGTAATAATCTCTTCGTGTAATATTCAACGATAAAAGAAAGAAAGAAAACGGCAAAACTGCAAATTTCAAAGCGTTCCGCCGCTTTTTCATTTGACCGTCAATCTCTTCCGCTTAGGTTGAGTGTATCTTGCGAGGATTTTTCGTGCCCAGGGCCTCTAAAAAGGATCAGTGTTTTTTCTTAAAAGAAGTTCAAGAACAACCAAAAGTATTATCCAATACCTTAGCTAGGTATATATCTCCAAACTTCCAATTGAAGCTCACCAAAGCGCCTTTAGACGATCAAAGCTTAAAAAGGATAAAGAGAATCTACATAACCGCTTGCGGCACCAGCTATCACGCCGCCTTGACGGCCCGTTACATCATAGAGGAATTGGCTCAGCTGCCTACCGTCGTCGAGCCGGCTTCGGAGTGCGGACGGCACCATCTTTTGATAGACGACTCCACCTTGGCGATCGCTGTTTCGCAGTCCGGTTGCAGCCGTGAGACTTTAACCGCTTTAGAGATGGCTAGCCGGCGCGGGGCTACGACCTTAGCCTTGGTGAATCAAAATCCGTCGCCGCTGGCGCAGGCGGCGGACGGAAGTCTCATGACCTTAGCCGGTCAAGTTTTATCGAAATCTTCCACCAAGGCCTTCACTTCTCAGACTCTGGTTTTGTGGCTCATCGGCATGCGATTCGCCCAGAGTCGCGGTTTATTTAAAGACGGCTTTCGCCAAGAGCTTGACGATTTGACCCGTCTTCCGGAACTCGTCAGACACGCCTTAGGCGTGGACGATAAAACAGTAAGCTTAGCTAAATGGCTGCATGAGTTTTCGCATGCTTTCATATTGGCCAGCGGTCATCTTCTGCCGATGGCCTTCGAAGGCGCGTTAAAGCTCAAAGAGGTCGCCAAGCTTCACGTCGAGGGATACAGCGTAGGCGAATTCGGGCATGGCCCGTTGGCCTTGGTCAACGATCAGACGCCCATCATACTTATCGCCTTTAATGACGAGCCTACGACGAATAATCGAAAGTTGGCGCTGGCCTGCAAGTCCAGAGGCGCTCCGCTGCTTTTGATTTCCGAAGACGGACCTCGTAAAGATCAGAGCTTGGCCGACTTGGCTGACGCCTTTCTCCCTCTCCCCCAAGCCCCTTTTCGCCAAAGACCTTTAATAGGGGTGATCCCGTTGCAGCTTTTGGCCTACAATCTTGGACGCCTTAAAGGCTTAAACATCGACGACCCCGGCGGAATATTAGACAGGCAAGAAATAATCATCAGCGAACCGGAGAACAATGTCGCGACCCTGGTTCGGAATCCAGCCGCTTTGAGCGGTAGATAGCTTCAAGTGAGGCGGTTATGAGAGTTCTCTCTGGAATTCAACCTTCTGGGAGTTTACATATCGGAAATTTCTTCGGCATGATGAGGTCCATGATAAGATGGCAAGAAAGCAGCGAGCTGTTTTGCTTCATAGTGAACCTTCATGCCCTGACCTCGGTGACCGACGGCCCTCTTTTAGCCAAAAACACCCTGGACGCCGCCATGGACTTTTTGGCTCTCGGCTTGAATCCCGACAAGTGCCGTTTTTGGGTGCAGGGGGATGTGCCTGAGCATGCCGAGCTTACGTGGGTTCTTCACAACCACACCTCAATGGGGCTTTTGGAGAGAAGTCACTCTTACAAAGACAAACTGGCCAAAAACTTCACCCCCAACCACGGCCTATTCGCTTATCCGGTCCTAATGGCCGCCGATATCTTGCTTTATCAAGCCGAGCTAGTGCCGGTAGGCAAAGACCAAAAACAACATTTGGAGATCACCAGAGACATCGCCGGGAGTTTCAATCACCTCTACGGCGAGGTCTTCGTTCTCCCGGAACCCGGCATCGACGAAAAACTTGCGACCATTCCCGGAATAGACGGCCAGAAGATGAGCAAGAGTTACGGCAACGCCATCGACATCTTTTTGACCCAGCAAGAACTCAAAAAGAGAGTGATGTCCATCGTCACGGACGCCAAAGCCGTCAGCGACGTTAAAGACCCTGATGCCTGCAATCTGTTCGCCATTTACAGTTTGTTCGTAGATGAGGAAAAATTGAGCGATTTGCGGGAGCGCTACCTAAAGCCCGGCCTTAAATATTCGGAAGTCAAAAAAGAGTTGGTGGAGATTATTTGGAACTACTTCGCCCCTTATAGAGAAAAGCGCGAGGAATTGACCAAGCGTCCGGACGATGTGAGAGACATTCTAAAATCCGGCGCCGAAAAGGCGAGACAGGTGGCTGGAGTCACGATGGATTTGGTGAGGCGGAAGGTGGGGCTGAACTATTAAATAGCCTGGTCGTCTCAAGAAAAGCCAAGGGCAGGCTGTCGCCTGAACAATCGCCTGAACAATCATTCGATTGCTTGAAGAAAGATTGAGCCGAAGCGCGATTGAAGCGCGTCGCGGCCTTGATTATTTGCTAAACTGGATGATTTGGCGATACTTGACGAATCGACAAAACTTGACGATTAAAAAAAGATCCCTCAGGAATATATCCTAAGGGATCTATATCAGCTGCTTAAGCGACTGCAAGATAGCTTTATTCCAAAACAGGATCCTGGTAGACGTAGGGAGCGTTAGGCGCTCCGCCGACATTTTGGGGCGCTGCGCCCGG
The DNA here is from genome assembly GCA_031269135.1 of Deltaproteobacteria bacterium. Taxonomy (GTDB): domain Bacteria; phylum Desulfobacterota; class Desulfarculia; order Adiutricales; family Adiutricaceae; genus JAISZP01. Next base: position 3,078 of record JAISZP010000150.1, read on the forward strand.
AGAAGTCGGCGGCGCAGGGGGCTGGTATGTCGAGATTGGAGCAACCCCTCTGGGATCTTGAGTCACGTGGATTTCCACCCGGCGGTTTCTGGCTCGGCCTGCCGAGGTCGAGTTGGTGTCTATCGGCTGAGATTCCCCCATCGAGTCTTCCGACAGTCTTGAAGATTCGACCCCATTTTTCACCAGCACTTGTTTGACGGCGGCGGCTCGTCTTAACCCTAAGCCGTAGTTGTATTCGTCGGTGCCGATGGCGTCGGCGTGACCCACTAAACTTACGTAAATGCCGGGGTTATTGACCAGCACTTTCGCCGCTTGCTCGATGTAAGGCAAAAACTCTCTTTTAATGATCGCCTTGTCGAAGTCGAAGAAGGTGGCGTAGGCCACTATCCAGCAGCCGCGATCGTCCACCGGAGCGCCTAGCGGGGTGCCGGGGCATTGATCCAAATGATCGGGGACGCCGTCTTGGTCTTCGTCGTTTACGGACGGACGTTTGCAAGAGCGGGAGTCAAGCAGGCGTATGAGATCGGTTTGGCTGACCATTATGGCCCAATCTTTGGCGGTGCGGCCTTTAAAGTCGCGGGCCTGGCAACTAGCCCCGTTGTTCAACAAGATTTTGGCGATTTCGTATCTGCCGGCCCAAGCCGCCCAGTGCAGAGCGGTGGCGGCATATTCGTCGGGAGCGTTGACTCGGGCCCCGGCTCTCAACAAAAGGTTGACGGCGTCTTTGTTGTCGAGGTAGACGGCCCAGGTCAGCAGAGGCCAACCGGCGGTGCTGAAGGGTTGAGTCAGGATTTGAGGTTTTACTGTGAAGATTTCCTCTGGCTTGAGTCCCAATCTCGACAAACTTGCGTTAGGATCCGCCCCTTGGTCCCGCAGAGCGGCCATAGCGGAGGTGTCGCCCTGGGCCAGAGCGAAGAAAAGGCCCTGATCAGCAACTAGTTGCTGGGCGACTCTCACCTCAGGGTCCACGCCCTGCGCTTGAGCCGGGATACACAAGGCAAGAAGCATGACCATAGCGGAGAGGATTCTTCTCATAAACAGACTCCGAAAAATAGGTGCTCGTCTCACTGAGGAAGCGACTAACTATTTATTTTTAGCGAGCCCAAAAGGCTCCGCTTTTAGCGAAATTCGACTATCAGTCTTGGTTCGGCGGCCAGCACGCTGACGGACGTCAATTCAGACTCGGAGCGACCGCAAGGCAGCGATAACTCGAATGAGACTGAATTGCGACGCTCGATGACGGCTCGGGCGGCAATCGCCGTGACGTCGAAGGTGACCCAACCTGGCTGAGTTGCTGGAGTGGTCCTGTTTGCGCCTACGCTCTGAAGTTGATCGCCGATCGACAGGCGTCCTCTAAGCTGAGCGTTGTCGATAAGAAATGGAATATTGTTTCTGACGTGAACGGCCAGCACCGCCTTCTGAACTATGGCCACATCAGGATACCGCGACAGGTCGAAGTTCATTTGAACCGTCGTCGAATGACCTGGAACCCCGCTGTATTCGCAGTTCGCCGCATCAGGGGTGAGGTTGGCGCAACCCAATAAAACAGTCTGCATATTTCTTAGGCGATGGGAGTTTAAAGGAGCTTCTATCCAGGCTGCCAGGTCGAAAGGCGTGATGGCTATCTGACAGTTGCTGGGAGATAAGGGGGAGTAGATGCCATGAAGGCCTCCTAAGGAAACCCTTGGAGAGGAGCAGGGGGCTATCATCGCAGGGGTATGAGGGGCCGGTGCGGAACAACTTGCCAAAAGTAGAACAGCCGCCCCCATCAAAGCCAACGATAAATAAGCTCTCATAATTTTCACCCGGCAAAATTCCGCTTATAGAGCGGGATTATTTTCCTGACAAATGGTTGCAGATTAGATCTTATGACGCTTTAAAAAACAGCCTCTAGCCAAAATCTCAGCATAAAACAGATTTTAGCATAAAATGGGCCTTAACAAGGTCAGATCTCGGAAAAAATTTACACTTGAACTTTTGGTGTCTTTTTGAAGCAAGTTTAGTACTTGGACTTTGCCTGCAATTATGAGCAGGTCCGCCGACCTATGACGTTTACCGGCCTATGACGTCCGCCGGCCTATGATGTCCGCCGGCCTATGATGTCCGCCGGCCTATGATGTCCGCCGGCCTATGATGTCCGCCGGCCTA
>JAISZP010000159.1 GCA_031269135.1 Deltaproteobacteria bacterium
CAACACTCGCAAGTCGCTGCTGACTTACCACCGCAACCAAGGGAGAATCAAACCCATCCGCCGCGGACTATATGCGACAGTCCCGATGGGCAAAAATCCGGCGCCGTTTCCGTACGATCTTTATCTCGTAGCGGCGAAAATGACCGAGGACGCCGTCCTTGCATATCACACAGCTCTAGAATTCCACGGAAGGGCATACACTGTCTACTGGAGGTATCAGTTTGCATCCGCGCATAAAGCGCTTCCGCTAAAGTTTCAACATAATCTATTCACGCGCGTTCCCGTGCCGCATCCCCTTCTGAAGAAAGGCAAAGAGATGTTCGGTGTATTCAAAAGCAATCGTTTCGGTGTGGAATACCGGGTGACCAACTTTGAAAGAACCTTAGTCGACGTACTGGACCGACCGGATTTGACGGGCAGTTGGGAAGAGATATGGCGGTCCCTTGAAGCGATTGAGTTCTTCGACCTGGATCAGGTCATCGAATACGTTCTTTTGCTGGAGAATGCGACCACCGCCGCAAAGGTGGGTTTCTTTCTTGAACAACACAAGGAAGACTTGATGCTCAGCGATAACGACTTGGAGCCGCTGAGAAGACTGCGCCCCCGCCAACCTCACTATATTGAACGCCGCAAGCGAAAGGGCTGTCAGTGGATCAAAGAATGGAACCTAATGATCCCGGAGGAAATTCTGACCAAATCATGGGGAGAGGTACTGTGAAATTCACGTCGTTTGAAGTACTGCAGACTGCCGAAACCACCGGCTTCAAAGCGGATATGATCGAGAAAGTGCTCCACCTTCTGAATTTGTTGGATGCCTTAAACTCTAACCGATTTCTGAAGGGCAAATGGGTTTTGAAAGGCGGCACTGCCTTAAACATGTTTATGCTCGACTTCCCCAGACTGTCGCTGGATATCGACATCAATTACATCGGTGCGCTGGATCGTGAGGAAATGCTGGCGGAAAGGCCCAAGATCGAACAGGCGGTGAAGGTGGCGTTTTCCCGAGAAGGGTTCACCGTCAAGAGAGTCCCGAGCGAACACGCTGGCGGGAAATGGCGGCTGAACTTTCGGAGCTTCACGGGAGACTCCGCCAACCTGGAAGTCGATATGAATTTCATGTACAGACAGCCGCTCTGGGATGTTCGATACACCGATTCTCATACGCTTGGGGGTCTCCAGGCCAAAAGCATTCCAGTTCTCGACGTTCACGAAGTAGCGGCGGGCAAGCTCTCGGCGCTGCTGTCGCGCAGGAAAGGAAGGGATTTATTCGACTGTTCCCATATTCTCAGCATGGACAATCTGGAAAAAGACCGTCTCCGCGTGGCGTTCGTCACTTTCGGCGGGATGGACCGTAAAGATTGGAGAACCGTTTCAATTGAGGACGTGGATTCAGATACGGAGGAATTGACGAGGATGCTCATTCCCACTTTAAACGCCCGAGAAACGAAGGAGCCGCTCTCCCCGACCGAATACGAGGCGCGCCTTGTAAAGGAATGCCGGGAAGGTCTATCGGCAGTATTGCCTTTCACGGACTCCGAGCGGGAGTTCTTGGATCTGCTGCTGGACCGAGGAGTGATCGATTCCACGCTCTTGACCACCGACGAATCTCTTCAGCGGCGCATTCAATGTCAGCCGCTTCTCGCATGGAAAGCGCTCAACGTCAAGCGTCGTAAGGGATTGTCTTGACGAACCACGAGCGCATTGAGCCGTCGTTTCCGTCTAGATGAACACTGGCTTGGTCGTCGACGGCGCCAGAGAAACAGTCTCTCGCCCACTTGGCTGAGAAAGGATTGCTCAATGCCATTGGAGTCCATTCGACGCCGCCTGAAGCCGACATCGCCGCCACCCGCAACGATCTGGGGTCTCCCGGCTGTTTCGCCGTCTGGCAATCCGCTTGCATCGGACCAAATCACGTCGGAGCGAATGATCCGGCTTTCGGCGGATACCTACTGGACGGCGACTCGAAACGTCGGCGCACTTGTCGAGATGTAGCCGGGGCGTTAAACAAGGCGACTCGAAAAACGCAGAACTGGAAAATTCTTAAGGGACTTTTTCGGAGATTGCGCACACCCCCCACGTTTTCGCTTGGTCCCCATACGCCGGGTTTCGAAACGGAAAATCAAAGGAAATGTGCGAGAAGGCGCAAGTCGGCGTGGACACGCCTGAAACGACGAGACCCCGAGAGATCACCCTCGTGGTCTTGCTTTAAATAAAAACTGCTGAAGTTCAGTGCATCAAATGCAGTTCCTGTTCCGAGGCATGAGTTTCCATAGCTTGAGGTCATTTAGGGGTGACGCGGGGTTCATTTTGGAGCCTCATGAGGCTGGCTGCCCCAAAAATTATTTAATTGCAAAGAACGCATGGTGATATTGTACGCTAAAAATTTAAAAAGCCCTTGAAAATCAAGGGCTTTAGGTAAGTATGGCGGATATGAAAAGACATGGTTTTAGGCGCCGGCTCCTCAGCAGGTAGAATAAGGCATCTTGGCTTTCAGCAAACTAGCGTGTTTAAATGGTTTTATGTTTCCGGCATGAACAAATCGACTAGCTCCATCAAGATACCTAATACGATACCTGAAAAAAAATAGCCGTCAACAGGTTTTTTTTTACCACAACAGACGATTTTTGACTAATAAAAGACCCGTAAACCTTCTATGCAAGCGGGTTTCCGGGTCTTGATCAGTCTTATTTGGATCTCTAAAAAACTAGCAAAAAATCTGTTTGGCTCCTCAGGACGGACTCGAACCGCCGACCCGGTGGTTAACAGCCACCTGCTCTACCGACTGAGCTACTGAGGAACACTCAATTTCGGCACAAAAAACAATCGTCAGAGTATATCTCCATAGAGGATTTTTGTCAAGAATTTCCTTCAAAAAGGGTGTAGAGAAAAAAGTATGTAAAATTGGATTAGTCGTGTTATAATCCTTCAACACCACATATCGACCCGAAACCAGACGTGGTCAGCTTGGAGATGAAAGCGATGAAAGTAGGCAACGACAATATTACACATCGGATTTCAGAAATTACTGACATTTATTCAACTATGATTTTAAATATAGCTAAAGAATGTAATGAAAAAACATTATATCCAAAAATTGAGAATATAGAAAAGTGTTATTCAAATATGATATCTATGATAGATAATTTAGAAGATAATTTATTAAGCGATATTATCAATGAAATCGATCAAAAAAAAGTTATAAAATTATATAAAAAAATATATAAAGAACAAGGCATATTACTAAGAACCAATAGACTAGCAACTATATACATACAAACCGAATATCGTAAAATAATGATCAGGAGATATATTTTATCACCCGCTAATGACATATGCAAAAAATTATTATTAGAAAAAGAAGGTAAAAAAAATATTTATCCAGTGGATATTTGCCTCGGCATAGATAAATTACCATTTAAAACTTCAGTTACAGCAATGCTAAAGATAGCTAAGATCGCTAAAAATGCAAAATCATATCAAGATGCGCAAGAAGAACTGTTAAATTCTCATAGAATTAAGATGGATCATGTTACTATAAGTTCAATAACAAATAATATAGGTGCATTGGTGCTAAATAATGATATTCAAAAAGCAAATAAAGAATACGATGAACTGGTTAATGAGAAAATTAGATTTTCTAAATCGAGTATAAACGAAATTTTATATATCCAAACAGATGGTATTATGGTTAATACACGCCAAATTGAAACTATTGATAAAGACAAAAAGTCTGGTTGGCATGAAAATAAAATAGGTTTAATATATGCGTCAGGCGATGTACGGTTTAAAAATAGAGCATTAGTTAATGGTGTTTATGAAGATAAGCATGAAATAATAAAGAAAGAATACACATCATACATTGGTGAGGTTAATATTTTTAAAAAATTACTTTTTTCTTGTGCTCTAAGAAAAGGGTATGGTCAATATAATCAGACAGTTTTAATCAGTAATGGTGCTTCTTGGATCAGAAATATGAAAGATGAACTATTTCCAGATGCGCAACAAATACTAGATTTTTATCATTTAAGTGAAAAGATATTGGATTTAGGCAAACTTTATTTTAATAAAAAAGAAGATAAATATTTACCTTGGTGTAATTCATTATGCGCCAAATTTAAGCAAAGTAACTTAAAAGAAGCTATTAAAGAAATAGAAAATATAGAACTTAAGCTAAATATAACAAATAA
>JAISZP010000163.1 GCA_031269135.1 Deltaproteobacteria bacterium
TTTAGAATTCGAAAGCGCTTTTAGAGGAGAGGCGTACCAACACTTGCGCCCTTGAGACATTTCTCTTTTCAACGCCTCAGTGGCTATCCAGGTTTTCCCGCTTCCAGTCGGCGCGGAAACGATTACATCGTAATTGATTGTCGCTTCAACTGCGTTTATTTGGAAAGGATCAGGCACAAAAGGCGCAGTGGCGGGCGTACCGATGGCGTTGAGGTAAGGTCGGATCTCTGAAGGTACGGCGATCTTCTCGGAAGAAGCAGGCGGAGCGCCGCTGTCTTTTGATTTGGCGTCTTTTTTGGACCTATAGACGTCTTTATGGTGGACGTCTTTAGAGAAATGGCCGCGTTTATGCGCCTTTGGCTCGTAAGGCTTTTTGGATATTTTAGGCAAATACTTGTTTCCTTCTCAAGTTGCGGCGATAGGCAGTTCATTTTACCTCAAAAGCCAAGGATTTAAATAGTGAGCCAAAGATTGCGGTTGAATTTTTTTTAGATAGAAAAAGGTTCTTTTTTGGGGTAAGAAAAGGCGGCTTGATGGAAAAGGCAAGTAGCCTTAAAGAGGCTGTCACGTTCACTTTGGTGCGCGAGAAGGCAAAATGTCGCCCACAAAATTGCCCTCAACGTTACTTCCAACCGCATTTGCGAACTCAAAATTTGGCGGATTCTTGGCGAATTCCAAAATGGATGAGCAGAAATACCCGGCGATACGGTCATAACTGACCTCGCCTTTCATCTTAGCGTTCAGGAACTGCTCGCCCAATTTGCCGACGCGTGAGGAATATCAGTTCATTCTTCAGCCTTGCCCGCCCTCCGATACAATTTGCTGTACGCCGTCAATGAGCGGGATAAGCAACTTATATGGGTCAGGAATGCCCGTCCCCAATCGGTAGGCGGCGACGCCCAGCGGCTTGTCGTAATCCTGCACGACCATTTCAACGACTGTTCGATTCATTTCATTGCATAAGAGAATGCCTATGGAGTTGTTCTCGTTCGGTTTACGTACATTCTTGTCCAGCGCTTTTAAATAAAACGATGACTGTCCGAGGTCAGCCGGTCGGAACTTGTCTTTCTTCAGCTCGAAAGCGACCAGACAATTCAGATTTCGGTTGAAGAAAAGCAAATCAACGAAAAATTCCTCGCTGTCCACCAGCAGACGGTATTGATTGCCGATGAACGCAAAGCCATCGCCCGCCGTCATGATGAATTTCTTGACATTTGCTGCGATTGCGTTTTCAACATCGCGCTCAACATAATCATCGGATTCCTTGATGTCGATGTAGTCGATTAAGTATTCATCTTTGAATGAGCGCACGGCAATGGCGGCGGTATTCTCATCCGGAATCGTCAAAGCGAAGTTGTTAGGCGGACTGCCAAACTTCGTGTATTAATCAGCCAGCAAATGATTTTTCAGGTTTCGGCAGCTCCAGAATTCATCAGCGCAGCGCAGGATGTAATACCAGCGCTCGGCAGATGATTTGCATTTTCGCAAGATTTCTCTGTGGCGGCTGAATCCGACGCGCCAAAATGCGAGCATTTTCATTTCGTCTAATTCGGCAGACAGTGTCTGCCGAATTAGAGAGTCATCGTCAACATCAGTTTTTTGCGGCAAATCGGCAGACAGTGTCTGCCGATTTGCTTCCAGCTCAGAAGCCCATCCCTCAGCGAAAATACGCATATTTTTCATATTTGAAGGTGAAAACCCTTTTAGACCAGGAATCTCTCCCTGTAATTGCTCCGATACCATTTCAATAGCGCCTGTTCCCCATTTCCCTGAACGGGTGTTCGCGGAGATGTATTTGCCCACGCCGTAGTAGAGGCTGAGCATAGAGGCATTAGCGTTGGAAGCAGTGCGATAGCGGTTCTGCAATATCGCGTTCTTGATTCTTTGCACGTCTTTCGTAAAACGGCGTAAATCCTGACTGTCGTCCATGGCGCCACCCCCTAAATATAGTCGTTGTCCACAAGGATGTAAATATTTTCCGCCATCCGGGCGGCTTCGCTCCAATGAGGCATATTCTCTATGTCCCGCGTGTCCGATGATGGGTCTACCGCTGTCCAGTCCCAGACTGCACCTTCTTTGACTTGTTCTTCAGATGCTTCGGTATCCGTTTCAAGGCGTTTTTTTTACAAAGCTCCAAAACTCATCGAGTTGCACTTCGACTAAATCGAGCGACAATATCGTATTGGCCAAATGTTCTGCGCAATGTTCGCCAATTTTGATTATGTTTTGGTTGACGGCTTTTGGGCTGAGTTTAAGGTGTTCAGCAATTCCTCTAACGCCTACACCTTGAGATGACAGAGACATTATGTCCCGCAATGTTTGCATAGGCAAATGAGCCTTATATAATGGCGTGTTTCTAGATGGAGCGAATGTAACCTTACAATGTTTACAGTAAAGAAGAGAATGTTGTTTTTCTTTGCCGTAAACAGCTCTTAAGGCTATGTTCCCATGGTTGTATCGCCCAACTAAAGGACAACTAGGATTGCTGCAAGCATGATCGCTCAATTCCACCATGATGACCTCCTTGGCCTTCAGACCGAAGCGTTATCCTGGATTTTATCAGGAAAAACGTCGATTGTCAATACAAGGTATACATGAACAATATTCCGGCAGACAGTTCTTTAAGCGCAGCAAGCCTTTATCAGGCGACTCGTCCTGTTTTATCGCAATATTTATTATAATCTTGTAAGGGGTATTTGGAAAGAAAGTCGGAGGTTGCGGCAGGGGGCAAAAGCCGAACGCGATGGGAGCGATCCTGAATGGTTACGGTTAAAGTGGAATCATATATTAGTCGGTTTACCTTAAGAATTAATGCTATCCAAGCCGAGGGCATGGTAAAATTTGAACCTCTCGGCTACCCATACCTGAATAGTTATGATTTTTTTAAGGAAAATTGGAGTCTTTCAAGTTCTGTTCCGGCTTTACAGCAATTCTACTTTTGGCGGAAATGAAGGCTGTCAGGTCGACCTGACGCTGATCGACTTCCAGGCCGAGGTCGCCAGCGAGAAAAAGCCATGGGCTGTCATCTCGACGGACGGGTCGGCGCCCTTTTAGACACCCTCACCCGCATCGCCACCGCCGATGCCTAGATCTTGCCAGGGCAGACTTGCCTTCATGACCGATGTGGGCATGTAGGCCAGCATCATTGCGGTTATCGGCATGAGCATGGTCAATGAGCCAAATATGCATGGCACAATATATGCATTTAAGCAATTATGATACCAATCCAAAAATCAATGACAAACTCTCTTGACGTAATCGCCTTGCATATTAAGCTTACTGCCGTGATCGCCACAATGTGATCGAAATAAATATTTACTGCCGTGATCGCGAAACCCAGATTAGATAATTTCTATCTACGTCTACGATTGCGGCGCGGCTTATTCTTTTGCGGCGGTTTTTTGGAATTGCCGCCGTAGATGTTGGACGGTTTAGGGATGTTGTCGCCCATGTTGGAGAGGGCCACTTTAACAGCCCCGTTAGTGGCGGCAGCTTTAAGGTCGTTTGAAAGGGGGGCGGCTGAAGGATCGTCTATATAGCGTCGGCCTCCGATGAAATAAGGTCCGAAATCTGTCCCAAAGGCGGCCGTCTCAGTGACTACGTCGAACTTGCTGGAAGCTAAGATGAAGTTGCCGTTGCCTGTATAGATGCCGACGAGGTAGTCGACGGTCTTTGGTGTTTTGTAGACTAATATGTCTCCGGGCCTCAAATCGTCTCTAGCCACAGCCTGGCCGTTAGCTACTTGGTCTTTGACGTTTTGGGGGACCTTCACCCCTTCTTGAGAGTAGATCCAGTGCACTAAGCCGGCATCGTCAAAACCTGTCTGAGGGGCTTTTCCCGCTGAACGGTAAGGCCGTCCTGTCTGGCCGTAAGCGTCGAAGAGGAGTTGGTTGGTAAGTTCGTTGTGGAGGCGAAGAGATTTCTTTGAACTGGGGGCATTGTCGAAGTCAAGAGCGGCAATGGAGGCGTTGTCGTCTAAAGTTTTAGAGACGACTGAGCCTGCGCGCGCGTAGTTCGCTAAAAAATTCGTGCCCGCTCTTCCGGTTGAAAGCGAACCAGTCAGGCCCCTTACGCAACTTGATTGATTGATGAGCGATAAATTTGGATCAGAATAGGCGATGATGAAGTCGGCGGGGTTTAATTGATCTTGTGAGGCGGATAGGTCATTCGACAGGTCGTATTGTTGATTTTGGTCGTTTACTTGTTCATTGGACGCTATTTGCTCATTGGACGCAAGTTCATCTGAGGCTGATATGCTGGAAGAGGCGAGATGCGGGAGTGTTTTGGGGTCCTGTCGTCGGCTGGCCGTTTGTTGCTCTGGGGAAGGGGAAGACTTGAATAAGCCCGACTGGGGTTTGAAACTTGTGCTATCAGAAACGCAACCAAGGGTTAAGGTAAGCAGTAAAGACAGGAGAATTAGGAGCAATCGAGGCAATATTGAAGTAAAATTGGAGTTTAAAAAGCTGGATTTTATCATTTTTCACCATTTTTCAAGGCCAGATCTCAAGAAAAGTCGTTAAAGGCATATAGATCTGGTTTTTTGCCACCTTAAACCCAACTCAAAAGAATTAAAAAAGCCTTTTGATTTTAGCCAAAAAAAAAGGAGGTGGAGCGCCCATAATTTTCTTGTGGCCACTGCGGTTTTTGTGTAGTTGATAAAAGGGAGTTTAATCAAGATAATAAGATTTTTCTATTATACCCTCAAAATGAAAGGATTTCAACCGAAAAACAAATCCAAACATAAGCCTTTAAAATCGTTAGACAAACTGAAGCGTAATTCTCATTTTTTCTAGTCGAATTTTGCCGGAGCGATTTTTGGCCGTTAAAAGATAGGCGCCTGATGGTTGCGACCGTCGCCTGAAAGTTTCAGGTTTTAAGCGGCGGTTTAAGCGTCTTTACAAATTGGTCCAGCCTATCGTCAATCCGAGTGTAGGTTGGGACGGTTCCGTCGCCTTCAACCGCTAACGCCACAGTTGCTCCCGGCAAACTGTGAAGATGAAAAAACCACTTGGCGCCCAAGATGGTTTTCTCTCCGCCGCAGGGCGGCATGATGGAAAATGAGGTGAGCGGTCTATTCAAACCTTCTCCTGTGGCCTTGAT
>JAISZP010000203.1 GCA_031269135.1 Deltaproteobacteria bacterium
TCAGTTTTCCATAAGACTCGACATCGGCTCAACAAGAAAAAAACTGAAGCGTAAATTGCATTCAATACAACAATAATTCCATAATAATTGATGCTTTAGTCTCTTGTTGAACTATTTCATCAATCTAAAGTCTGATTTACGGTGCTTGAGACAATAGTATTAATTTCCTTGTCAGGCGATAGCTTGATCATGCCATATATTAATCCATATTTAAATTTAATTTACATCAAAAAAAACCTGATTTCACCTCTCGACCTCGGTTGGTATCAAATATGCTTTAAGGCATTTTCAGGTTCGGCAAGTTCAAAGGAGCTTTAAGCCTTGCGCCCAGATCGGCTTAAAATAACCCTAAATCCCAAGGTCGCTTCTTTGCGATCTAATTTCCGACAACCGCTCAAGCAGGGGCGGCGAATGCGTCATAACGAGGTCAAAAAATGCGTCAGGTAGCTATTTACGGCAAGGGCGGAATCGGAAAGTCCACCACCACTCAAAACCTAAACGCCGGGTTGGGTGAGATGGGCAAAAAGATAATGATTGTCGGTTGCGACCCTAAAGCCGACTCCACCAGGTTGATATTGGGCGGACTGGCCCAGGATACGGTTTTGGACACTCTACGTGAGGAAGGCGACGACATCGACCTCGATCAAGTGCTCAAGGAAGGCTTCTCTCATATCCGCTGCGTCGAGTCGGGCGGTCCTGAGCCGGGCGTCGGTTGCGCCGGTCGCGGCATCATCACCTCCATCGGTCTTTTGGAAAGGCTCGGCGCCTATACCGAGGATCTTGACTACGTCTTTTATGACGTTTTAGGCGACGTCGTCTGCGGCGGCTTCGCCATGCCCATCAGGGAAGGAAAGGCCCGGGAAATCTACATCGTCTGCTCAGGTGAAATGATGGCTCTCTATGCGGCCAACAACATTTCCAAAGGCATCAGAAAGTATGCCAATACCGGCGGAGTTCGTCTGGGGGGACTGATTTGCAACTCCCGCAACGTCGACGGGGAAGCCGAGTTGGTGTCCGCCGTCGCCAAGGAACTCGGGACTCAGATGATTCATTTCATACCCCGCGACAACATGGTCCAACGAGCAGAGATCAACAAACAAACGGTGATCGAGTTCGAGCCAAGCTGCGGACAGGCCGACGAATACAGGGCGCTCGCCAAGAAAATCGACGAAAACCAGATGTTCGTCATTCCCACCCCGCTGTCGCAGGAAAAGTTGGAAAACCTTTTGATGGAACACGGCTTGGTCGCCTAAGGGGGGAAGCGATGCTCGAGTTGATCAAGGCCATCATTAGGCCGGAAAAAACCACAGCGGTCATCACCGAACTCATGGGGGCGGGCTATCCCGCCGTGACCAAGCTCGACGTCTACGGCAGAGGCAAACAAAAGGGCATAGTTTTAAACGACATCCGTTACGACGAATTGCCCAAACAGATGCTTCTGATCGTTTGCGAAGAAAAAGACCGTGACGACATCGTCGGCATAATCATGAGAACGGCCAGGACGGGAGAAGGCCATTTCGGCGACGGCCGCATCTTTGTTTCTCCCGTCGAAAAGGCTTACACGATCAGTTCCGGACGGGAGGGACTCTAAATGCGTGATTTGATGGTCATCGTTCGGAGCACGAAAGTCAGTCAGACTAAAAACGCTTTAGCCGCCGCCGGTTTTCCGGGTTTCACCTGCGCCCCATGTCTGGGGCGAGGCAAGAAATTGGTCGATCCCGGCGTCTTGAAACTAATCATGGAAAGCGGCGAACTTCCCTTAACCGCAGCCGGCGAATCAATGACCGAGGCTTCAAGGCTCATTCCCAAGCGTCTATTTCACATAATCGTCGAAGACGATCGAGTCCAAGACGCCATCGACGTTCTGGTGGCCGTCAACTCGACCGGTCATCCAGGCGACGGGAAGATTTTCGTGCTTCCGGTCAAGAGAACTTACAACGTCAGACTCGGCGAACAGTACGGGGATTAAGAATGGAAATCAAAGACGCGATACTTTCCAAATACAAAGCCAAAGTTTTTAAGAGCCGCAAAGAACATATCATCGGCCCTTTGGACGGTAGTCCAACCATAGCCGCCAACACCAGGGCCGTCCCCGGCATCATGACCAACCGAGGCTGTTGTTACGCGGGCTGCAAGGGCGTGGTGGTCGGGCCTCTGAAGGACACCTGCGTCATTACTCACGGACCCATAGGTTGCGGTTTTTATTCCTGGGGAACCAGACGAAACAAAGCCAGAGCCGACGGCGCCGGCCGCAATTTCACTCAATACTGCTTGTCGACCGATATGCAGGAACCGGACATCGTTTTCGGAGGGGACAAAAAGTTGCGCCAGGCCATAACTGAAGCGGTGGAGATATTTAAACCAAAGCATGTCATGGTCTGCTCGACCTGTCCCGTAGGCTTGATCGGCGACGATATCCACGCGGTGGCCGCTTGGGCCGAAGCGGAATTCGGCATAACGTGCATCGCTTTTTCCTGCGAGGGCTATAAAGGAGTCAGCCAAAGCGGCGGTCACCACATCGCCAACAACGGATTGATGAAACGCCTCATCGGTCAAGACGACCAGACTCCGATAGGAAAGTTCAGCGTAAACCTTTTGGGCGAGTACAACATAGGCGGAGACGGCTGGGAGAGCGAGCGCATACTTAAAAAAATCGGCTATGAGGTGGTTTCGGTCTTTACCGGAGACGGGTCGGCCGCCGACATCGAAAAATCCCACCGAGCGGACCTCAACCTGGTCCAGTGCCACCGCTCGATCAACTACGTAGCCGAGATGATGCTCAAAGCCTTTGGAACCAATTGGCTGAAAGTCAATTTCGTGGGCGTCAAAACCACGGTCCGCAGCCTAAGACAGATTGCCGAGTATTTTGACGACCCAGCTCTCAAGGCCCGGACCGAAGAGGTCATCGCGGAGGAAACCGAGCTTATCGCTCCGCTGATGGAGCAGTTCAAACAGCGTCTGACAGGCTATAAGGCGGCGATTTTCACCGGAGGGAGCCGCTCGCACCACTATCAGGATCTTTTAGAGGATCTTGGGGTGGAGACTGTTCTAGCCGGTTACGAGTTCGCTCACCGCGACGATTACGAGGGCCGCGAGGTCTTGGGCAGCATAAAGGAAGACGCCGACTCGAAAAACATCGAAAGTCTGGTCATCGAGCCTGACCGTCGCTACCGGGCCTTTCTGACTCCGGAGCGCTACGAAGAGCTCAAGAAAACCATCGATCTGGAAAGTTACAGCGGCATGATCAAAGACATGGGCAACGGCACATGGGTGGTCGACGATCTCAATCACTGGGAGACCGAGGCTTTCGTCAAATTCCTCAAACCGGACGTGTTTTTCTCAGGCATCAAGGATAAATACGTGATCCAAAAAGCCGGCGTGGTTTCCCGCCAACTTCATTCTTACGATTACAGCGGACCTTACGCCGGGTTCAACGGCGCGGTCATTTTCGGCCGCAATCTGGTGATGGGTCTGTTCGCTCCCGCTTGGAAGCTGGTCGCCCCGCCTTGGTCTCAAGGAGCGGAAACTCAAATCGCTCCCGCTCCATCGCCAAACGACGCAGGAATAAACGCCGGCCTGGCCGGCGTCGAATCGCTCAAAACCCCGACAGCAACCGTAGAGGAGCGCCATGCTTGATCAAACTCCCACTGAAGTATTCCAACGCAAGGCTCTGAGAATCAATCCCTGCAAGACCTGTCAGCCGGTAGGCGCTCTTTACGCGGCCTTGGGGGTCAGACACTGCATGCCTCACAGTCATGGAAGCCAGGGCTGCGTCTCTTACCACCGCTCATTTTTGACGAGGCATTTCAAAGAGCCTGCCGTAGCCTCATCGAGCTCCTTCACCGAAGGCGCCTCGGTCTTCGGCGGCGGCGCCAACCTTAAGGCTTCGATCAAAAACATCTTCGACATCTACGATCCGGACGTCATCGCCGTCCATACCACGTGTTTGAGCGAGACCATCGGAGACGATCTCAACGCCTTCATCCTCGAAACTGAAATCCCCGACGGCAAGCTGGTCACCTACGCCAACACCCCCAGTTACGTCGGCTCTCACATCAACGGTTTCGCCAACATGGTCGCAGGATTCATCAGACAGTTGGCGGACCCTGAGGCGCCGAAAAACGGCAAAATCGCCCTTTTTCCCGGCTGGGTCAACCCTGGCGACATCCGGGAACTTAAAAGATTAATTGAGAAAATGGACCTTGAGGCTATAGTGCTGCCTGACCAAATCGGCGTCATGGATAGTCCCATGACCGGAACGTATCAGATGTTTCCCGACGGCGGCACCCCTTTGGAGGACATTCGAAACTTAGGCGGAGTCCGATCGGCTTTGGCCT
>JAISZP010000206.1 GCA_031269135.1 Deltaproteobacteria bacterium
AAAGAGGAGCGGATGATATGGCGTTGCTCTTTATTTCTATAGATGCGGAAGCGTAAATTTTATTTCAAGCTTGTCATAAACACTATGCGAAAGCTGAAACTGAGACTCGCCTAAAAGCCATGAAGCCGCATATGAAGACATTCTTCCAACAGGCGAACTGCAGGATTGGGTGTAAGATAAGATTCGGATGGAATTTCTTATCTCTCTTAGCAGCCACTGATAAAATGGTGAATTATTTGGCTGTCGATGCCATGAATCAAAGTATTTGCGCATTTTACTCACCAATTGATCCAACACGCCATCACTTAGAAACATTGGGGAATAAACTGTTTTTAGGAACTACGGGCAGCGTTTTCTGGCCATATCAGCATAGTCTCGAATTAAACGTTTCACATTTCTCTCTTACATCCTTGCTTCCTGCTTTTCCTTTGATAAATCGCTTACTAAGAAATAAAGTCAATAATTTCATCCAATTTTTCTTTGTGAAGGTTGTTTAATACTTGGAACAAAAAAGGAACATTCGGATAAGCCGCAGAGTGCGCTCTGCGGTTTTTTGCATTAAGACGGCTGGTGCGCTTTTAGAAATATACATTTGCTCGAACTCCACTATTTTCGTTATGGTGTAATTTTCGCTAAAAAAGGCCAGATTTTTTGTTAAATAATTTCTGGACAAAAAAATTTTTATTTTCAAATAATCTTAAAAAATACTAGAATTTTGCTCAAATAATGTTTAATTATCTTCTAGCTGAGATTTATAAAACGTTAATATGGCTTTGATTTTATGCAAATTATACTTTAGCCTACTGCTCTGAATCGCTTATGGTAAGCCGAGTTCGTCCATTTTTGTTTGACTTAAATTGTTTTAATTAAGCCTAAATTTGGACAATTTTAATGGACTTAAATCTAAGCGAATCCTGGTGTTTTTGCCGCGAAAACCAACAATCCAGCTTGCAATGAGCTCCATGTTATGTTATTACTGAGGTTGACGTCAGACGGTTCTGTTTGGTTTTAGTTTTACTGTTTTAGGCTATGAAATTTATTACGTATTCGGCTTTGAAATAGCGGCTAAAATATCCTTTTGGTTTTTGAAATATCTTTCTGGAACTCCCAAAAAATTAGTCCATATTTTAGGAGGCGGCCATGCGTTTGTTGCTATCCGTCCTAACCGTTTTGGTAATGGCGTTTACCTCCCAAGGACTTTGGGCGGGGACTCTGCAAATTTCAGTGGGCTCGCCAAGCCCTCCGTCGTCTTCCGGTTCTTCCCCGTCAGGACCTACTGGACCTCCATCCGGGGGTCCGGGATATTCCCATTGGGGTCCGCCAAGCTCGCAGCCGGGTTCGTATCAAAGGGGCGACTACTATAGTTCTTTGCCTACTCTTGGGATACAGGACAGAGGCCGGGTTTTCATGAAAACCCCTCAAAGCGAAACTCAAGCCGATGTTTACGCTACGATGACTCGTCGGCGTTACGGCGATATGGCTTCCGAATCCAATGGTTTGATGGAAAGACTTAGAGCCCAAGGTTCCCCCATACCTGCCGGCATACCCGTCAGCTACCTTCCCGACGATATGCAGAATCGCTATTTTCCTCAGTCTTTCGGGGAGAGGGCTTCCGTGCGTTACGGGTTTTCGGCGGGCCTCAATTCCGGCGGATTTTCCGGTTACGTCTCTTTCGGCTACCCCGGGAGAGACTCGCGTCGTCGCGGCAACGACTGGCGTTATGTGAATCTGCGGGAGTTTTACGGCACGGATTATATTTACGGCAGTTACGCGCGGAGAATATTTTACGATCGGCTTGATTCAAAACATTTTCCGGAAGCTTTAAATGAACTTGCCTCTGGAGTCTTCGGCGCTCTGATGGTTTGGCCAGATCAGCCCATGTTGGTGGCCCATTCCTACGCCCTTGAAAAACTCTTTATCCACATGGATAAAAGATTAAGAGCAAGGCTGGTTTACGCTGACGGAGTGCCTTATGCCGGTCGTTTGGCTTTAGCGAAAGAGCTTGTCAGAGAAGTGCTTGCTCCCTTAGTCGACAGCATCGCCATTGAAGGACGACAGTACTATGTGAGATTTAAGATCGCTTCTGGCGGTCGCAGCCCCTGGGTCGTTGTCCCTGTCATTTTTTTGGAAGGGACTTTTCAGCCTAATCAAGAGAACGTTCCAACTTTGGCCAGCTCTTACTATGTTTTGGATGAGCCTTTGATCTTTCAAAGACCGGCGGATGACGGCGACTCTTCAAACAGTTTTCAAAAGGCTTTCTTTGTGAGAGCTTCGACGGCTTGGAAAAAGTAGAGGCCTGATAAATAGATAGCTTTTTGACGACTAATGCCTGCACGAAAACTGATTTTTGCTAGGTTTTTTACGGACAAACGGTGATTGCTTAGAAGCCGGCAGGCTATCATGTCATCAAGCTATTAAGCTATCAGACCAGCAAGACCGCTATTGCAAAATCATCAAACTACAAAGCCCTTTGGCGACTCCAAGGGGCTTTTAAATTATGGTAAAGCGAAAAGCCATGGAAAGGGGTTTTGATTAAAAAATTACCCTTTCGTCGTTGGAACAGTTATTTTAAAGACCGCCGGAGGACCGACAAAATCGAGTTTCCCTTGGTACGGAGTTAAAAGAGTTCTAGCTAAATTTAGCCCTAGTCCAGTTCCGCCTCGGTTTTTTCTGGTCGTGTAAAAAGGGGTGAATATTTTCTCTTGGGCTTCCGCGCTTAACCCCGGGCCGTTATCTTCAACCTCGATGCAAGCTTCATCCAAATTCCTTTGCAGCGTGACTTTCACTTCCGTGGCGCCGCTTTCCCGGCTGTTGTCGAAGAGGTTTATAAGAACCGTCTCCAAGACGTCTTTGTCGATGGCGATATCGAAGGGTTGGTTGCTATTTAAAATCACCTTGAATTCTCCTTGATTGGCTGAAAGTCGTTTCCCCAGAGCTTCCACTAAACCAGCCGCATCGGTTTTTTCCGCTCCCGTCGGTTTGATGGCCTCAGCTTTAGCCAGCGATAAAAGACGCCCCACCAAGCGTTCGAGCCTTTCCAGGTCGATCCGTATGTTGTCGGAAAACTTGGAAAAGACGTTGGGGTCCATGTCGCGTCCGTGTTCGCCTAAAAGCTCCATAGCCCCTTTAATGGAGGTCAGAGGGGTCTTGAACTCGTGAGAGACTCCGGAGGCGAAAGCTTTCAAATAATCCGAGCGGCGGCTTAGGCGTTCGGCCATAAAGCTGACTGAAGATCTAAGCTCGGCAACTTCCCTGACTACCACCAATTCCCAGGGAGCTTTGTCGGGAAGGGTGATGGAGGGGTCGTCGGCGACTTGTCTGGCCTCTCGGGCGAGGCGCTTGACGGGGCTTATTATCAACAGCGACGCTAAAAGACTTATGGAGACCATCAGAGTCAAAACCAAGGCCCCTGCCAAGGCGAGGTTGAAACGCTCTTGGTAGAGGGCTTTCATCAGTTCTCTGGGGGTTCTGGAGAGGAGCACCACTCCGGCGAGCCTTTGCCCGTTGAAGACGGGCATGGCGGCGAAAACTCTGAAAGGAGTGTCGCGGCTGGCCGAAGAAAGAGAAGAAGAACTTTCTATTTGACGGGCTCTCAATAAACTGTGATATTGACCCTCCAAGGCTTTGGCCACCTCTTCGTTTCGCTCCAGCGATAGCCCGTACCCCGGTCCTTTGCTGACGATAAGACCGTGGAAATCTAGAAGGTAAATGGTGGAAAGAGTGGTAAGGGTGGCCTCGTTGATGATGGGCGCCAAATTTTCAGCCGCCTGGCTTGCGATGGGATCGGGATCGTAGCTCGAAGCGCTTGGAGTCAGCGGCTGAGGGTGGATGACCGAGCTGGAGCGGTCAAGTTTCGGCGGCACCAATCTAAGGTGAGAATCGGGTTCGAAGGGGGCGTTCCAGTGAGTCAAACCGTAGTTCGGGCCTCCAAGAACCAATACTTGCTTTTGATACATCGAAGCGACTAAGGCCGCCTGAGAAATAAGCTCGGACTCGGTTTGGCGTATAAGTTCGTTTTCATAGATTCTAAATAAATACAAAAGCGAGATCGGGATGGCCAGGATGATGAGGTTGACCACCAACAGCAGGAGTCTTAGGCTCGGAAGTTTGCTGGCTCTCTTGAGCACGGCTTACAGATTCAATATGGCCTCTACGAAGGCCTGGGGTTCAAAGGGCCTGAGATCGTCCAAAGACTCTCCTAAGCCGATATGGGTGACTGGAAGCTTGTATTCGTTGATTATCGAGACTATTACGCCGCCTTTGGAGGTGCCGTCGAGCTTGGTGACGATGAGACAATCAAGAGATATGTTTTGATGGAAAGTTTGAGCTTGGCTGGCGGCGTTCTGTCCGGTATTGGCGTCCAACACTAATATGGTTTTATGGGGAGCGCCTGGGAGGGCCTTATTGGCCACTCTTTTGATCTTTTTGAGTTCCTCCATAAGGTTTACTTTGGTGTGGAGTCTTCCGGCCGTATCAATGATGACTATATCCGCCTTGCGGGCTTTAGCCGCCGAGATGGAATCATAAACCACAGCCGACGGGTCCGCTCCAGTCGGTTGAGAGACGATTTCGCAGCCGAGTCTTTGAGCCCATATCGTCAGTTGTTCGACGGCGGCCGCCCGGAAAGTGTCGCCGGCAGCTAAGAGCACCTTTTTCCCTTCCTTGATGTAGAGGTTGGCGAGCTTGGCGATGGTGGTCGTTTTTCCGACTCCGTTTACTCCAACCACCATCACGACCAGGGGATTCGCTTCAATGGGCGAAGGCGGAGCAATGGCGATCATCTCGGAGATGCGGGCTTTTATGGCGTTTTTTAGAGCGTCCGAGTCTTTAAGCTCCTTTTTAGCCACCTGCCCTTTGATTTTATAAAGAATATCGTTGGTCGTCTTAACGCCGAGATCCGAAGTGATTAATATTTCCTCCAGCTCATCTAAAACGTTCTCGTCGATCTCTCTTACTGCGGATAATAACCTTTCCAATCGCCCAGCGATTACTTCTCTGGTGGCGGCTAATTTTTCCCTAAGTCGCCCAAAAAAGCCTTTTTTGGGCGGGTCCGCCTTGGCGTCTTCAGTTGTTTCAGGAGCCGCAGCTGTTTCAGGTTTCGCTGCCGTTTCGAGATCCTTTGTTGTTTCGGCATCGGTTGCCGTTTCCGCATCCGCTGCTGTTTGTGTATCAGCTGTCGTTTCGGTAGCGTCTTGGGCGGCGCTGGTCTGTTCGGATGAGGCGATGGAGATAGGCGAGGCGTCAGAGCTAGGCGCGAGATTTAGATTGCTCTGGGGAGATGCCGCAGCGGCATCGGCGGATTTTTTATCGACCGATTGTTCATCAATAGTTTGTTTGTCTATAGTTTCTTTATCTATAGAGTCTTTATCAATGGATTCTTCAGCGATAGATTTTTTATCGATTGCTGGTTCGGGAACCTGCTCGGCATCTGGTTCGGCAACCTGCTCGGCAGCTGGTTCGGTAGCCTGCTCGGCAGTTGGTTCGATAGCCGGCTCGACAGCTGGTTCAGTAGTTGAATCGGCAGTTGTTTCGGCAGCGGGGAGCTCGCTCGAAGCTTCGCTTTCAGGCTCGCTTGGGGTTTGAGCGGAACTCGAATCTTTCGAGAATCTATCTTTAAGACGACCAAACCAACCTTTTTTCACCGTTTCTTTAGGTTGGGCCGGGGCATCGTTTGCGGAGTCGGTTCGATTATTCAAATCTTTGTCGGCGTCATTGTCGTTAATGGGTTTGTCAGTCATTAGTCAATCCCTCGGCTTCAGCAAGATTGACGCTCACCAATCTTGAGACTCCAGGAGTTTCCATGGTCACTCCGTAGAGCGTGTCGCTTATTTGCATGGTTCTTTTGTTGTGGGTCACCATAATTATTTGAGAGGCCTCCGATAGATTTCTTAAAAGTCGGGTAAAGCGGTCTATGTTAGCTTCATCCAAAGGCGCGTCAGCTTCATCCAACAGACAAAACGGACTCGGCTTAATTAGATAAAGGGCAAATATCAAGCAAAGAGAGGTCAGGGTTTTCTCTCCGCCGGAAAGCGACCTCATGACGGTTATCTTTTTTCCCGGTGGGTGCACGTGGATCTCTACGCCGCTCTCCAAAGGGTCGTCTTGGTTGGTTAGAGACAACCAACCTTCGCCGCCTTCAAAGAGCACCGGAAAGATATCC
>JAISZP010000288.1 GCA_031269135.1 Deltaproteobacteria bacterium
CCAAAGACAACCGGTTGCCGTTTTCGGCGCTAAAGGCTGCTTGCCGCCGGTCGAGGCCGCGGGGTCATACCACCTTGCTTGGGCCGAAAAAACTGGGACGTTTCCCAGTAGCTTAAATAAGGAGGTAAACGTGGAGCGACTCAAAAAGCAATCTGTGGTAGGAGAACTCAAAGAAGACTTTGCGAAAGCGCAAGCTGTTTTCGTCACTGACTTCAAAGGCCTATCTATGGAAAGTTTGGGAGGCCTGCGACGCAAGGTCAGAAGCAGCGGCGGCGACTATAAGGTGACTAAAAACACCTTGGTCAAGCTCGCCTCGAAAGGCACTCCCATAGAAAACCTTGATGCTCTGATGGTCGGCAATAATGCCTTAGGCATTACTACCCAAGATCCGGCCGCCTTGGCCAAGGTATTGCAAGATTTCGCCAAAGAGCAGGAAAAGTTTGTAATCAAGGGTGGGATTCTGGGCCAGAGGGTGATAGACCCGGCTCAGATCAAAGCTTTAGCGGCTTTGCCCAGCAAAGAGGTTCTCTTGTCCACCCTTTTGGGCACCATGCAGGCCGTACCGACGTCTTTCGTCCGGGTGCTGGCGGCTGTTCCCAAAAAACTTCTCTACGCTCTGGTGGCGATCCGGGACGCCAAATCCGAGACTGCGCCGGCTAACGAGTCCTAGGCAAGGACATTTTTAGGGCCTGGGACCGTATTGGTCCGCCCTTTGGAAAAAATCATCCGGAAAAAAATCATCGCCGGGGCCCGGAGCCGCCGGTTGGAGGAATCAAGATATGCCCATCACTAAGGCTGAGGCCATTGAATACATCAAGAATTTAACCGTAATCGAACTCAGCGAGCTCATCAAAGAGCTTGAAGAGACCTTCGGCGTCAGCGCCGCCGCCCCCGTAGCCGTCGCGGCCGCAGGCGCCGTGGCGACCGAGGCCGCCGCTCCAGTTGAAGAGCAGACCGAGTTTTCAGTGATCCTGGCCGCCATCGGGACTCAGAAGATCAACGTCATCAAGGAAGTTCGGGCCATCACCGCTTTAGGCCTCAAGGAAGCCAAAGAGTTGGTGGAGACTGCTCCTCAGACCGTCAAAGAGGCCGTCTCGAAGGAAGAAGCCGAAAAGTTCAAAAAGCAGCTTGAGGCCGCCGGGGCCACGGTCGAGATTAAGTAAGAACCCCGAGAGGTTCCGCATCTTAGCAGAGAAATTTCTTTCCTAGCGATCGTCCGCCGGATGTTTCTTCGAAGGAAAATTCTCTCTAAGATGCATCTTTAAAGACGTATGTTTAAAGATGCATGTTTCGAGATATATGTTTCAAGTATATGTTTCGAGGTATATGTTTCAAAGTGTATTTTTAAAGATGCGTATTTAAAAGACGCCTAGTTCAAAAGGCCTATTTTAGAGCGTGATCAATTTTAGGCATGTCGTTTGTCGCGGGTTGGTCAAAATTAAATTGTAGCGGTTTTGACGGCGATAAATGACGATTTTATGTGGACATCATTATAAACAGTCGATCCGAGTGGTAGCGCACAATGGTTATTGTGCTTACGACAGTTCGTTTTAGTTTAATCGGGCTTCGAGTCGACCTCGTTAAGCCTTTGATGTGTGACGAAATAGTTTCCCCTGGGCCGTAGTGAATCCATCCATATGGTCACTTAAGCCTCCCTCTCGCCCTAACTGGCTCGGTGGTCTTGCCGCTAGGGTTTAACTGCGATAAAGAGCCGCCATACATGTATGCATCTGTTTGGCCCACCTGTCGGGCCGACAGCCGAACGAATTTATTCAAGGTAAATAGAAAACTAAGGATTGCTCTAATATTTCTTGTTTTTTCAGCAAGGTCGATTAGAGTGGCGTTATCCTTGTCTCTTTTTTTGACTGCTCTAGTCATCTAGAGTGGAAGTGTAGTCGCACTGTCGCTTGTCTTTAATTCAGGCTCTTTATGATTGCTCCTAAAGCGCCTTAAGATTTGGCGCAGCGGGGTCGATGATTAATATTCTCGGTTTTAGTCGTCTTGTTTTTTTCTTGGTTTTTTTCTTGGTTTTTGTTTTTTTGTCTTTTGTCTTCTTGATTTTTTATAGATGGATTTGATTTTTTTGGTTAGGGTTCTTGAGTGTTTGCATTTGTCGTTCCCTAACCGCCAAACATCCACAAATCTCGGTTCCGCAAGGCCGTGATGAGGAGGTCAAATGTCTTCAGCTGCAACACATCTGCGTATCCGCAAAAGTTTCGGCAAAACTGAGCTCATCGCTGAGATGCCGAACCTCATTGAGATGCAGCGCTATTCTTATGAGCGTTTTTTGCAAAATGACGTACCGGCTGATAAACGAGGCGAATTTGGGCTTCAAGCTGTCTTCAACAGCGTTTTCCCCATCGAGGATTTCTCGGGACTGGCCAATCTCAAGTTTTTGTCGTACTCCTTCGATGAGGTCAAGTACGACGTCGACGAATGTCTGGCCAAAGGAAACACTTACGAAGCCCCGCTGAAGATAACGGTGGCTCTGGAGATTTATGATCACGACAAGGAGACGGGCGCGAAATCCATCAGAGATATAAAGCAGCAGGAAATCTACTTCGGGACGATTCCCCTGATGACCAATCAGGGAACTTTCATAATCAACGGCTCCGAGAGAGTGATCGTCTCTCAGCTCCACCGCAGCCCAGGCATCTTCTTCGACCACGATCGCGGCAAGACCCACTCGTCGGGAAAAATTCTCTACTCCGCCAGAGTCATCCCCATGCGCGGCTCCTGGCTCGATCTCGAACTTGACCCGAAAGACATCATCTACGCTCGCATCGACCGCCGACGCAAATTTCCGGTGACGCTGCTTTTGAAAGCCCTAGGCTACAGTTCCCAAGAGCTTTTGAACTACTTCTACAATCGTGAGGTTTTAAGGATAAAGCCCGACGGCTCCATCACCACCGAGCTCAATCCTCAGCTGCGTATCGGCCATAAGGCCTATGAGGACATAATCGACGCCGAGACAGGCAAACCCATCATCCGTAAGGGAAAAAAGTTCACCAAGGTCGCCATCCGCAAGCTTGAAGATCTCAAAATCAGCGAAATCTCGGCCAACATCGATGATTACTACGGCCGCTACGCCGCCGAAGACGTATTCAACCCCATCACCGGCGAAGTCATTTTGGGTTTGAACGAGGAACTGACCGAGAACGCTTTCGAGCAGCTCAAGCTCTCGGGCATCTCCCAAGTGCCCCTTCTTTTCATCGACAAGATAAACGTGAGTTCTTCCTTCCGCGACACTTTGGAGCTCGATCGCCTCGAGACCAAGCAAGACGCCATAATCGATCTGTACCGCAAAAACAGGCCTTCGACGCCCCCTACCATTGAAGTGGCCGAGGCTTTTTTCAACAACCTGTTCTTCAACCTCGAGCACTATGATCTCTCGCCGGTCGGAAGACTCAAGCTCAACCTGCGCCTGTTCAACGAAGCCGAGCCGGAACTTTCTCAGTGCAACATAAACGTCCTGCGGCCCATCGACATCCTGGCGGCGGTCAAAGAGTTGGTGAGGCTCAAGGACGCCGACGGCGCGGTCGACGACATCGACCATTTGGGAAACAGAAGGGTCCGTTCGGTCGGAGAGCTTTTGGAAAATCAGTACCGGGTCGGTCTGGTCCGCATGGAGCGGGCCATCAAGGAGCGCATGAGTCTTCAAGAAGTCGAGACCATGATGCCCCACGATCTGATCAACTCCAAACCGGTCACGGCGGTGGTCAAGGAATTCTTCGGCACCAGTCAGCTTAGCCAGTTTATGGACCAAAACAATCCTCTCTCGGAAATCACCCACAAGCGGCGTTTGTCCGCTCTGGGACCGGGAGGACTCACCAGAGACAGAGCCGGTTTCGAGGTCCGCGACGTTCACCCGACTCACTACGGACGCATCTGCCCAATCGAGACGCCTGAAGGGCCCAACATCGGTCTTATAGTTTCTCTGTCGACTTACGCCAGAGTCAACGAGTACGGCTTCATCGAGACTCCTTACCGAAAGATCCGCAGCGGCGTCGCCACAAACGAAGTCGAGTACCTCACAGCTTTAGAGGAGGCGGGACTGGCGGTCGCTCAGGCCAACGTCGATTTGGACGAAAACAGCCGCCTGACCCAGAAAAACGTTCCGTGTCACATTAACGGCGAATTCGTCCAAGTGCCCGACTCCGACGTTCAGTTGATGGACGTCTCTCCCAATCAATTGGTCTCCGTGGCCGCGTCTCTGGTGCCGTTTTTGGAGCACGACGACGCCAACAGGGCCTTGATGGGTTCCAACATGCAGCGTCAAGCCGTGCCTCTTTTGAGGACCGACGCTCCGCTTGTGGGCACCGGCATCGAAAGCGTGGTCGCCCGCGACAGCGGAGTCACCGTGGTCGCCCAGTACGACGGGGTGGTCGAGGACGCCGACGCCTCCCGCATAGTCATGCGCTACACCAGTCAGCAGGCCAGCGAAAACGGCCACTGGATCAAGATCTACAAGCTCAACAAATTCCAGCGCTCCAATCAGAGCACCTGCTTCAATCAGCGTCCCATCGTAAGACCGGGCGATTTGGTCAAAGAAGGTCAGGTCCTGGCCGACGGACCGGCGACGGAAATGGGCGAATTGGCCCTCGGCCGCAACGTCATGGTCGCTTTCATGAGCTGGGGCGGCTACAACTTTGAGGATTCCATCCTAGTCTCAGAGAGGCTGGTCAAGGAAGACATCTTCACCTCGGTTCACATCGAGGTCTACGATACGGTCGCCAGAGACACCAAACTCGGTCCCGAAGAGATAACCAGAGACATCCCCAACCTCGGCGAAGAGTCTTTGGCCAATTTGGACGACGCCGGAATAGTCCGCATCGGCGCCAACGTCAAGACCGGCGACATCTTGGTGGGACGCATCACTCCTAAAGGCGAAACCCAGCCCTCTCCCGAAGAGAGGTTGTTGAGGGCCATCTTCGGCGAGAAGGCCTCCGACGTCAAAGACACCTCCCTGAGGGTTCCGCCGGGGATCGAAGGGACCGTCATAAACGCCAGGGTTTTCTACCGCAAAGGGACTGAAAAGGATTCCCGCAGCCTGCAGATCGAGCAGGACGAGATCAAGAGGCTTATGAAGGATCAGGAGGACGAGATCCACATCATCACCAAAAACACTCAGGCCAGACTGGCCGAGCTGTTGGTGGGCCGCACCCTTTCCGTCTCCGTCAACGATAAGAACAAAAAGCTGCCCGGCCTCAAAAAGAAGGACGTCGTCACCGCCGAAGCGGTCGAGGGCTTCGCTCCCGACTCTTGGACCGATGTGCACCTCCAGGAAGACAAAGCCGGGGCGATCTCGGCCGAGATAAACCGCCTGCTGAGTCACTGTTCGGAACAGATCAACATCATTCGCATCGTGTTTGAAAAAAAGGTGGCGAAACTGCAAAAAGGCGACGAGATGGCGCCCGGCGTCATAAAGATGGTCAAGGTCTACGTGGCCATGAAGCGCAAGCTCGCCGTCGGCGACAAGATGGCCGGACGTCACGGAAATAAGGGAGTGGTCTCAAGGATTCTCCCAGAAGAAGACATGCCCTTCTACGACGACTGCACCCCGTTCGACTTGGTCCTCAATCCCTATGGCGTTCCCATCCGCATGAACGTGGGCCAGATTCTGGAAACACACCTGGGGTGGG
>JAISZP010000299.1 GCA_031269135.1 Deltaproteobacteria bacterium
CAAGCACTTGATGGGCATCAGCATCTTCAGCAAAGTAGCCGGCCACTCTTGAGACCCAAAAGAGTCGCTTTATTCCAAAACCCTAGCTCCCCTGGCCTAAAAGCCAGTTTATATATACGTTCAACCTCAGAGCTGGGTTCCGACCCAGACGCACTAAACTGGATCGACAAGCTTTATTCACGATAATTGTTTGATGAAACAACGAAAACGCCACTTAACGATGCATGAGACGCAAAAAATAGATTGACGGAAGATTATGACGATAGATTTATTAACTTTTTTCTTAACTACCTGACGGAAAAGTCAGTTTATATATATGCCTTAGTTTGTCGCAGATTAGATTACTTGTTTCACCTGTCTCATTTGTTTTATTCGTCTTATTTCTTTTATTCGTCTTGTTTGTTCCACTTGTCTTATTGTTTTAATCGCCCGCTAAGAGTCATGAACCTTTAAGCCGGCCCTTATGGCTTAGAAGACCATCTAAAACCCAAACTCCCGCAGTTGTTGAGCTGCTAGCCATAAGCGCTTGGACCGGGAGACTTTTCTCCCTGTCGAGGCGCCGAAAAAGACAAACCTTCATTTATTCATTGGTGGAAAGGAAGACAAATGAAACCTGCTCAAGCTGCCGGCGCCGGTTCCGCCAAAAAGCTCAAGCCGCCCAAACCGCCAATGGCTGCAAATGTCGAGATTTATCCTGAATCCATAAGGAAAGCGAGAAAGCAGCTTAACCTTTCAGCGGAAAAGTTCGCTTTACTGCTGGGCGTCAGCAGTTCCTCGATTTTCCGGTATGAGAACGCCGGGATCCATACTTTCCACCAGGGGCCTTTGTCCCGTAAACTGTACATACTAAACTCTTGGCTTGCTCAAGAAGAGTCTTACAAAGAAATGATCCGTCTACTTCTTCTTCAAGACGGTTTTTCCTCCCTTGCCGCCGTTTTAGAGGCCGGAAACGCTCTGCTTTATGAAGATGTTCCTGATACTCTCGATTCCGTCCAACTCCAAAATAAAAGGAGAACCGCCCAAGCCGGCGAAGAAAACTACTACGTCGGGACAATTGTTCCTAAGCTTTTCACTTTCAAGGAGTTGGCCAAGAAAATCACCCAGGCTCTAAATCCCGATGACCCGATTTACTCCGACAACGTCACCGGCGCCAATGTCGAAAATTTACAACAGCAGGCCGACAATGCTGAAAATATGGCTCAGCTCGCCGAGGCGGAAGCGAGAGTGCTTGAGGCTCAAGCTAGGAGAATTGAAGCCGAATCTCGAATAAAAGCCGCCAAGGCCATCATCAGATCTAATTAAGCGTATTCAGCCTTTTTGATGGTCTAAACAAAACAAGCCCTGCGATATCAGCTTTTACGGTTCCAACCGTCAAGCTTATCGCAGGGCTATTTTTATAAACCATTAAAGCTATTTAAGCTTTAAAAACAATCTTATGTTTATTTTTAAGCTTGAAAATCTATCTTTTAGAGCGCATTACAATGCTTTTCTTATTGAAACGCATTTGAGGACGATCGATCGGAATCTCGACCTACCATCAAGTTCCATTCAGGCACCAGTTTTCCGTCGCGGCGACGGGAACGGTCCAGATAATGGGGCTGATTGGGTTTAAGATCCGACAGAGCCCGCAAGTGTCTATTTTGCGCCGACAAATAATCCGAACGACTGGCCAGATAATAGCCGACTTTAGCGGCTGTGGTGGCGTTCGACAAGGCTTTGGTGTAGTCGACGACCACATCGAGATCTAAATCGACGACGTTATTTAAGATAGCCGTAGCTGTTTCCCAACCGCCCAAAAGATCTGTTCTGTCGATGACGTCCACCAACGCCCTTTCAGGAGCGGTGACCGACAGGTTCACTCCTTGTCTGTGATGGACATTGACCAGCATTTTTTCATTGTGGCCCTTAATCAAGGACTTCGGGGTCTTGACGCCTTTGTAGGACCTTCCTCTAAACTCGACCTGACAGAGAGGACGCAGAGCGCTATAGTAGAGATCGGCGGAACAAGCCGCAGCCATTCCGTAAAACTCCAAGGCGGATTGGTGAGAGATCACCGCATCCGGAGTGAGCCTGGCAGCTACGCTGAAATGGTCGACGCTATGAGTTTCAGGCTTCAAGCCCCATGGAACAGAGACGAACAAACCTCTTCTGACCATGATCACCCGCCCAGCCCGTCTTAGACGAGCCACGATCGCCACTCTCGACAAATAACTGTCGGTCGTGACGTTCCCCAGGTAACGATCGATATCATCCTTGGTGAAAACAGGGCAATCTTCCAAAAACTCATCAAGGTTTATCCCCACCGGAAGCAGCATTTCTTGTCCTCCACCCGCTTAGCCCTCCGGCAAGGCCGGAGGTATAATAGTAATATGGCGAAAAAAAAGGCTCAAGATACGTAGTATCTTGAGCCTTCAGTTAAAACCGATCAGCTGTTATCTAAATTTAATTTTTAAACACTCGGCAAATTGTTGCTCGCTTCACGCCGAGCGCAAAGTTTACATAAACGACGATATAAGAGAGGTTCGTTCAAAAAAGCATCCGTCTTTTCGTCAAAGATTTTTCAGCGGCTTTTTGGGCGTTTATCTGAAAACCAAATTCAATCGTCTATAGTCTACCGCAACAAAGGAGCCGGGTCAACTGAAAACTTTTTTCGTGTCGTCGGCGCTGCAATAAGCCGGACTGCGAACGATTTCAGACGGAAATCCTCGCATAGTCGGATGCCGCGACTGATGAGTTCAAGTCCGGGATTATCGAACTTGGGCAGGCTGGGCTATGCTGGTCCAATCTGGTCCAATCTGGTCCAAGCCGAACTAAGCTGGTCCAAGCTGGACTAAGCAGAGCCAAGCCGACTAAGCAGAGCTAAGCCGGGTAGGGGCCGCAAGCGGCCAACCCCAGGAGGCGGACGGACGGTCGAGCGTCTATCTGCCGACCAAGGCGCCTAATGAAGCACGCCGGCAAATGCAGCACGCTAGCAGATGCAGCATGCTAGCAGGTGCGACATGCCGACAGATGCAGCATGCTAGCAAATGTAGCATGCGGCAGATGCAGCGCACAGGCAAATGATGATGAGCCAAAAATACCCGTCAAAACCAAAGAAGCGTGGACAGGCTTTTTAAGCCGGTCCGCGCTTCTTTGTAAGGTTTTACAAATTGGTTCGCTCGGTTTGAGCTAAAGGGGCGCCCAAAGCCCCCCTTTACGTGACGATGCTCTGTTAAAACTCGATTCCCAAACCCAATGAGGCGTTATGGCTCTTGTAGCCGCTAGCCACATCAAGGTCGTAGTTGGCGAAAAAATCAACCGGTCCGCCGGTGTTGATTTTGATTCCGGCGCCCACCTGGAAGGTGTTGCGTATCGACCTGGGACGCTGATCAGGATACGTGTCGCTGGTGCCGAAACCTGTGTTCAGGTGATTGGAAAGCTTGTCGGCGACGATAGTGTAGCCCAGACGCAATTCAGGGGTGATTGTCGCCGAACCTTTGGTGATGGTGGTATTGATTTTCAGCTGGATGGGGATGTCGAGTTCATGATCGGTTGTGGCGGTAAAAGAGTTTACCGAACCGGTCGCTCCGACCAGGCTCTCAGTCCAAGCATCTTGCTTGGCGGTGAGGTATTTGACGCCTACGCTGGGGATGAACTGCCAGGCGCCGGTCTTGTACACGTAACCAACCCTGCCGCCTAACTGCCAGGTATCGACGTCGAAATCTCCGGTCTCAAGACCGCCGAGGATGCGGCGGGTTGTGTATAGATTGTTGGCCTTGGCATAGGCGACGGTGGCGTCGAAAAATAGGCCGTTAGAGAGGATATAGCTACCGTAGACGCCAAGTCCCAAGGTGTCGACATCGGCATTGGTGAGACCGTTGTTGTTTTTGAACGTGCCGTTGGAAAAAGCGGCCGACAGGCCTAGTCTCAGGCCCGGAAGTCCGTCGAACTGACGATCGAAACCGACGGCTACGCCTCCGCCTTCGTATTCAAAACCAAAAATGCCATTTTTATTGTCGGCATCGGCCCAGACGCCGAAGGCGCCCGCCCAAACACGGTTCAACTCTTCTCCTTCACCTGCTGCCGGTGGAGTCAAGTTTTGAAGCTCTATTTCGCGGATTCGATCCAGGCGGTTAAAAACAACTCCCTGAGTTTTGAGAGCGGTGAATATCGCGACTTGCGGAAGCTCGACCACGTCCTCGCCGATTAACTGCTTGAAGGCCAGATCCGCTTTGTCCTCTG
>JAISZP010000320.1 GCA_031269135.1 Deltaproteobacteria bacterium
GGTTCATCATCGTTTCGGCGATTGCCTCTTGTTTCAGCGAATTTGCCGCTACGGTCGCGAGTTCGGTCGGACAGCGCTCCTGTCGGCTTTTAGCCGAAAACGCAGCGAAAGAACTCCAAGCTGCAATCATCCCGTCGGGGCGCAACAAAAGTATGACAACGACGTTTTGATGCTCATGCGCCATACCGTCGCCATCCCATTTGACTGTAGGCTTGAAATGTTGCAACTTTCGCGCTTGCTTGGGTTCTTCGAAGTCTAGAATATTTATTTGAGTGAATGAGTTTAGAGAGAGAGAGAGAGAGAGAGAGAGAGAGAGAGAGAGAGAGAGAGAGAGAGAGAGTGTGTGTGTCGAACTGGGATAGTCGCTGAGAAGGGAATTGATGATCTCGACAAACCGTGACCGATCACATCGGTGAACTCTTTATATTGAATGCTGTCTTGTGATGAAATTGGCATGTTATCCAGGTTGTTTTTTTGTTTTAGTCGCTAGTATGCCAAAGACTATTTGGAAAATAGTCCAAAATATTCCTCTTAGCCATCAAAAGCTTTTTGGTGGCTAAGAATTGAATTAATGGTGAAGGTCTCAAGAAACTGTATAATTACTATCAAAAAATTGAAAATATGTCAATACTTCTCTTTCAAGACAAGTAATTCTACTTTTGAGGCGATGTGCTCGGCAACCTTGATTTCGGCGTTTAGGTCGGCAAAAAAAGGTCTACCCAAGCCGACATGTTTAAAAGCCGAATCGCTGGTTTGAAATTCGTCCGGTTGACAGACAGGTGAATTAGTATTACTCTAAACTCGATATTTGACTGCAACCTGTAAATTTGCGATTTTTCAGCAAACGATTTACAACCCTTGCGCTTGTCTGCTTTTTACACGGAAAGCCGTATAACTTCGTTTTACCGTTTGACGATTATGTCTGCCGATTTGAAGTTTAGACTTAGCTATTTAAAAATCAGGCTTGCTCGCGGCAGCCGCGCAAATACCTCATGACGGCAAGGATTCAGCCAAAAATTCAATAAGAGAGATTCAACTAATGATTCAATACGGCGGGATTCGACTAAAGCTTTATGACTTGAGCGATCTCTTGCTCCGCATTCCCCGTATCCGCCGGATTTAGAGTTTTAGGCAAGAATTGTAGAGAAATGGTCTATCGCTTCGAGTCGAAGCATGCTATTTTAAAAAGGTGTTTAATAGGCGTAAACGCTTAAATTTATGGGTAGCGAGAAAACCTGCCAATCTGAAAACATTGGCGGCCTATTTTTCTTGCGATGAGGGCGACAGAAAAATCGACCGAATCCCCTGATTCGATAGCAAGCGGCGATCTTTATTAATCGAGAACTTTATAAATCATCGAAACGAGTCCGCCGCCACCTACTGGACTATCTACTGACCTACCCTACTGAGCTGCCTACGAAACTGCCTATTCGAACTGTTCGAGTCTTCAGCTCAAAGCGCCGTAAAACGCCGACCAACGGCAGTTTTGGTCATTCAGGCCGCAAGATTTGGTTTTGCTCAAATCCAAGAAAAAATATACGCCTCTTAGATTTAATCTTTTCGTAGCCTTTCCCTAGGCCGTCTTGCGGCCCCAAAACCCCACTACTCCGACGTCAGCCTTGTTTCTTGGAGACTCTACAGCCGAAAACTCATTTCGACTTTTAAGTTGAAAAATGTATTGAATCCAATGACGAAAAGCTTTTCAAACCTATGAAAGATCGATCCCAGGAGCACCTATATGGACAGAAGATCGTTTCTCAAAACGTTAACCGGGGGCATAGCCGTCTTAGGGCTTGGCGCTGCAGCCGGAAGGTTCGACATCGCCTCAAGCTCGGCTCTAGCCGCGGATTTCCCTGATTTAGCGGCGGTAAAGGGTACAGACGTC
The DNA here is from genome assembly GCA_031269135.1 of Deltaproteobacteria bacterium. GTDB lineage: Bacteria > Desulfobacterota > Desulfarculia > Adiutricales > Adiutricaceae > JAISZP01. The sequence goes on from JAISZP010000320.1 coordinate 1,886, forward strand.
AAATCAATGGCTAAGCTGGCCCTTGAATCCTTAGGCGGACTTGGACGTTTCGTCAAAAGCGGCCAGACAGTATTGATCAAACCTAACATGGGCTGGGCCGTCGGGCCTGAAAAAGCGGCCAACACCAGCCCGGAACTTATATCTTCGTTGATTGAAAACGCTCTGGCTTTAGGAGCCAAAAAAGTCTCGGTTTTCGACAACACTTGCGACAACTGGAAAAGCGCCTACAGCAATTCAGGGTTGGAACAAGCTTCCATCGACGCCGGCGCCGAAGTAGTCCCAGCCAATAAGGAATCATACTATCAGAGCGTCACTGTGCCTGGAGCTCGATATCTAAAAGAGGTCTCTTACCACGAGCTCTATTTGGAAGCCGACGTCGTCATCAACGTCCCAGTCCTCAAGCACCACGGCGGAGCTAGAATGACTGCCGCACTGAAAAATCTCATGGGAGTCGTCTGGGATCGTCACGCCATGCACAGAAATGGACTGGATGAAACCATCCCGGAACTTTTTCTGTATAAAAAACCTGCCCTAAACATCGTCGAAGCTCAAAGAGTCATGCTCACCGGCGGACCCAGAGGACGTGGCGACTCGAAATACTTATCGGCTCAGATGCTTCTGGCATCCGCCGACCCGGTGGCGATCGACGCCGCCTCAGCCGCAATCATCTCTGAAGGTGGAATTAATGCGCCTGGCTACATAGCCCAGGCCGAAAAACTTGGCCTTGGCGTCAGCGATTTAAGCAAGTTGAAGATTCAGCGCCTGACGATTTAAGCTCGCCTTCCATATAAATCCTTAATCACTTCACCGTCCGACGATTTAGATGGCTTGAAGCGTTTAAATCTTAGCCTCTTTGCGCCAAGCAATCGGTTTTTGGTCAACCGTTTTTTGGGGCATCCGGTTTTTTTGCGCCTCCAATTTTTTTGCTTATCTTCGCCTTATCCAGGGCTGCAGCTCCGGGGCCATATATTGAGGGTTTCGTCGTTTTTTCAGATGAAGATCGTCATCTAAATCGGCAAGCATTGGTGTATAAAGTGACTAAAACATCCTGGAGGGTCTTTTTATGGTTTCGACGTGTTTTGTCCTGGGGCTTAGCCGCCTTATTGTTATACTCCTTTATAAACCATGAAGAAATGAGCCTGGTGCTGGAGCGTCTCGCCAAGCTGCAGTACGGGCAACTGACGGCGGGATTATTTTCCTACGGCGCCGCCGTAGTGGTCGCGCCCTTTTTGATCATGACGGCGCTGACCATCATATTCGGCCGATGGTTTTGCGGCTTCATCTGTCCCTTAGGCGCCCTAATGGAGTCAACCCATTTCATTAGGACGCTCATCAAAAAGCGCCGCTTCACCTACCTTCCCAACAAACTCTGGCGCTCAATCATCCCGACCATAGTTCTCACCCTTTACTGGTTCGGCTTTACCCTCCCGTTCAGTCGCCTCGAACCATACAGCGTATTTGTTTCCGGCTTTGGTCCCACTATGCTGGCGATCTTAGTGTTCGCCGGCTGGAGAGGCAGAGGCTTTTGCAACTCTTTTTGCCCTACCGGCTTCGTCTTGAGGCTCTTTTCGAACTCGACCGTTTTGGGTTTCAAGTTATCTCCCTCCAGATGCCTTGACTGCGGGGCTTGTCAAAGAGTTTGCGAAACAAGCGCTATTGATTCAAATAAT
>JAISZP010000333.1 GCA_031269135.1 Deltaproteobacteria bacterium
CCAAAACCATTGAAGTCGACGTGCGGATAATCGCGGCGAGCAACAAAAATCTCAGTCAAGAAATGGCCTCCGGTCGCTTTAGAACCGATCTTTATTATCGGTTGAACGTTGTTCCCCTAATTGTCCCGCCTCTGAGGGATCGCAGAGAGGATATACCCGATCTCGCCCGCAAATTTCTCTCCGACTGCCTGGAGGCCAACAACCTGGGGCATAAGAAACTAGACGAATCGTTTGTGGAAAGACTTAAAAACAAACCCTGGCCGGGAAACGTAAGGGAACTTAAAAACACCATCGAAAGACTCGCCATCATCACCTCCGGCGAGGTGATCGACCATGACCCGATGGACCAGTCCTCCGCCGAGCAGCTTCCAAAAAGCGAGCCGAACGTGGCCGCCAATGAAAGCTACATGACTCTCCCCTACCGCCAGGCTAAAGCGGAATTTGAACGCCGCTATTTTTTAGGTCAATTGAGAGCTCATAACCAAAACATCACCCAGACGGCCGAGGCGGTATCGCTGGACCGCACCTCGCTTCACAAGAAATTGAAATCTCTGGGTTTTAAAGATTGGGTGGAGGGCAACCTTGAAAAATCCTCTTGATTCCTGCATCGAGCTCTACAAGAGGATAGACGAATCGGGCCTGACCAACTGGCCCCTTTTGGCCGCCGCGCTGAGCTTTTACTCTGCGTTGGCCGTCGTCCCGATCTTGGCCATCTGCTTCGCTTTAGCTAAAAGTCTCGGCTTGGAAGAGTCTCTCTACTCGGCCCTTTCGGATAATTTCGCCGGTCAAGACGCGATCCTGAAGATTCTCATCGGCTTCGCCGAAAACTTAATCAGCAACTTTTCCGGGAGTTTGCTCGTCTTCAGCGCTTTGGCCTTCATCTTTTGGTCGGTGCACGGGCTTTTATGGCAGTTGGAAGTCAATTTTTCCAAAATTTTCGGCTATCTAAGCAACCGCGACGCCCTCCGAAGGGCAACCGACTACTTGACGATAATGATGTTCATACCCTTTTTTTTAGTGGCCGCCGGCAGCATCAACATCCTTCTCGCAAGTTTCAACAATTCGACCTTTCCTCTCATCAAAATCGAACTCAAACCGCTTTTTTCGACCATAATGGTCATATCCCCGGTGCTGATCTGGTGGCTGATACTGGCCTGGACCTACGCCTATTTCAGCAGAGGCGTCATTCGCTGGCGCGAGAGGCTCATCGGTGGCTTCATCACGGGCCTGGTCTTTCAAATTTTCCAAAATTTCTACCTGAAGATAATCATCTCCATAACCAGCTACAACGCCATATACGGAAGCTTCGCCATGGTGCCGCTGTTTATGGTGTGGCTCTACATCAGCTGGTTGATAGTCATATTCGGCGGAGAACTGACCAGAAGACTCGCCGATTACTTCTTGAGCGGCCTAAAATTCACCACCATCCTCTCCCCAATCAGCTGGGACCAGCTCAAAGAGCTCTCCGTCACGGTCATGCAGAGCATCATCGCCTTCTATGGGGATAAGGACAACCCTAAGCCAACGGGTCTTTTGACCTTGGCCAAACACCTCAAGACGCCCTTGCCTCACCTAGGCAGGGCCATAAACTCCCTTCAAAGCGCGGGTTTATTGACCAGGATCGCCGTCACCGACACTGAAGACGGCCCGGCGTTTTTGCCGGCCTTGGCCCCTGAACTTTTGACGAGAGAGAAGATCTGCCATGCCATCGAACAGCTTGCGGCCTAAACGCCTTCGGCTTGAAACTCTTTATTTTCGCCGCGATTTGATTCATGAACAAGTTCAAACCGCACTCGACCGCGCAATTCCATTCCATACAAACATATGCGTGTTAGTAGCGGCGCTAGCGTTTAAACGCATGACTTCATCCTCATGATTTTGTCCGTATGACTTCGTCCTCATAGCTTTATCGATAGGCCCATCATGATCAAAATTTTAGGGGAGGTTCCGTATTATACCTTCTCTCTTCTCTCCCCATACCCGAACTTGAGACACGCCGTCTTCACCAGACAAGGTCCCGGCGGCGCCGATTGGACCTTCTCCTTCAACGGACCTCAGTCGGATGATGACGTGCTTAAAAACATCAAAACCGCTTCCGGAATTTTAGGAACTTCCGAGGCGTCGTTTGTGGGTCAAGTCCACGGAACCGAGGTTCTGCTGCTGGAACCGACTCGTCGCTATCATCCTCAAGGTCCTCAAGACGTCTTGAAAGGCTACGACGCCATCATAGGTCGCTGCGGTCAAACTTTGATGATAAGGCTAGCCGACTGCCAGGGGATAATCCTGTTCGAGCCTAAAAGCCGAACTCTGGCTCTGGCGCATAGCGGCTGGCGAGGGTCGGTTCAAAACATCATCGGCAAGACCATTGGAACGATGGAAAGCGAACTGGGCTTAAAAGGCGAAAATATCCTGGCCTGCGTCACGCCGTCGCTTGGGTTTTGCTGCGCCGAATTCAAGAACTATTCATCGGAAATTCCGAAAGAACTTCATCGGTTCAGAAACCCGGCCAACGACCATTTCGACTTCATCGCCGTCACCAGACGACAGCTGCTCGATTGCGGAATTCGTGAGGAAAATATAGAATTTTCCGGCATTTGCACCCGGTGCGACCCTCAATTTTACAGCTACCGCCGAAAAGACGCGGGCCGCTTCGCTCTCATGGCCGGGATCATACAATGACCAGGATCGTCCAATGACGGGGGTCGTCCAATGACAAGGATCATCCAATGACCGGCGCAAACATCGTCAACGCCTCGGTCGTCGGCGTTCGAAACCTTGGCGGAAACACCTGCCTTCTGACGCTCGAAGCCGACGACGGAAACTGGAAGGCTCTGGGCCGTTTTGTTCGTTTAAGAGCTTGGGGCGAACCCGGCAAAGGACGACAAACCCCTATCGGCGCTCTGTTGGACCGCCCCTTTTCCATTCACCGCATCGTCGGTCGAAATATCGAATTTTTAATCAGAGCGGTAGGAACGGCCACGACCATACTCTCTAGTCTTAAACCTGACGACGTAGTGAAAATGACGGGTCCTTTGGGAAGAGGACTCGACGAGATCGTCGCCGACTATGCCGACGACGATTGGTACCTGGCGGCCGGCGGCGTCGGTTTGGGTCCCATGGGTTCGATAAGCGATAGTCTGAAAAATAAAGCCACCCTTCTCTACGGCGAAAAATCCGCCTCAGCCCAGCTGGACTACAATTGGCTTAAAGGCTGGGCCTCCGACGTCAAGGCCGCGACCCAAGACGGCAGCGGTTACGGAGAACAAGGACTCGTCACCGACCTATTGGCTAGAGAGCTGGAAAACCAGCTCAGACCGATTTTCGCCTGCGGCCCAGAGGGAATGCTGAAAGCTGTGGTAAAATTGGCCAAGCGCCATAACGCTCCGTTATGGCTTTCCATGGAAGCCCGGATGGCTTGCGGCTTAGGCGTTTGCCTCTCTTGCAGCGCGCCGCTCGCCGACAATGACCGATTGCGGCTGTGTGTGGACGGGCCGGTGGTCGAGGCGAGAAAACTCGACTGGTGGACGAATCAATAAATCTCATATGAATAATCCGCAAATGAATAAGCGACAAATAAACATACCCGACGACGATCAATCCCAACACGGCGGCGCTTCCACCGTTCGCGCCGACCTTGAGGTCTCCATCGGGCCGCTTAAACTGAAAAACCCCATCATTGCGGCTTCCGGAGTCTTTGGTTACGGGCTTGATTTAAAAGAGTTCTGCCCTCCGGAAAAATTAGGGGCGATCATCACCAAAGGTCTCAGTCTTGCGCCCTGGCCGGGAAATCCCGGCCCGCGCATAGTCGAAGCCGCCGGAGGATTGATGAACTCCATCGGCCTG
>JAISZP010000176.1 GCA_031269135.1 Deltaproteobacteria bacterium
TGCTGGCGGAGACGGTGGGATTCGAACCCACGTGCCGGCTCATCACCGACAAGACGATTTCGAGTCGCCCCCGTTACGGCCACTTCGGTACGTCTCCGCATAAAAAGAATTTGAAGCATTCCTTGACGCTGATGTTTTAGTCTATGTTTAAGCGCCGGATGACGACGGCAAACATGACTAAGCGATTTGAGATAAAAAGAATCGGGAGCCTGGCTCCCGATTCTTTTTAAGCAAGCCGCGCTTGCGGCGACTAATTGTTTGCGGCGACTTGTTGCTTGCGATGACTAAGGCAGCAACGTTTGGCTGGCCGACAACACCAAGTTCCAAACAGGGCCAGGCAAGACGCCCAATATGAAGACCAGCAGGCCCAGCACCAAGGCGCCGCCTTGGCTTAGAGCGCTCTTGTCTAAAACGAGAGACTGGGCGCCGCCGACGGGGATGTTTTCTTCGGTGTAGGAATGCCTGACCAAGGATAGGTAGTAGAAAATGGCGATGGCGGTGTTTACGCAGACGACGATCACCAACCAATCGTAACCATGACCCCAGGCGCTGGTTATGAGCCAGAGTTTTCCTATGAAGCCTACGGTAGGCGGCAGACCGACCAAGGAAAAGGCGCCCATCAGAAGAGCCAGAGCCAATAGCGGCGATCTGGCCGACAGACCGTTCAAGTCCTCATAGCATAGATTTCGACCGTCAGTCGCGATGCGGCTGATGATCCAAAAGCATAGCAGGTTCATAAGGATATAGGCCATGGCGTAAAAGGCCGCCGCCGCCAAGCCTTCGGCCGTTCCCGGCACTAAACCCACCAATATGTAGCCGGCGTGCGCGACCGACGAAAAACCCAGCATCCTCTTTAGGTCCTTTTGAGCCAAGGCGCATAGGTTTCCGTAAGTGATCGAGACTGCCGCCAAGATGGCCAATATGTCCGTCAGCGCTTCACCCGGAGTCAAGAAGGTGGCTAAGCGAATCAACACTATGACCGCTCCAAGCTTAGGCAAGGTGGCGACGTAAGCCGCCGTCTCGTTGCCGGAGCCTTGGTAGACGTCCGGGCACCAGAAGTGGAACGGAAAGAGCGCCAATTTGAAGAACATGCCGCCTAAAAACAGCGTCAGCCCAACGACGGCCAAAGCGCTGTCGGCCATCGACCAGTCGAGAAGCGCTAAATCCTTGATGGTGGTCACATGGTGGGTGGCGATGATGAAGGAAAGGCCGTAGAGGGCTAAAGCGGTCGCCGCCGCTCCAAAGAGGATATATTTCAGGCCCGCTTCGGCTGCTTGTTTGGAGCGGGTTCTGGCGGGGATCAAGATGTACAGCGAGTAGCTGGAAAGCTCCATGGCCAGATAAACCGCGACCAGTTCGGCGGCGGATGAGAGCAACAGCAAACCAAAGGCTGAAAGAGTGAGAAAGACGTAGTAATCGCTCTTGCGTTCTTCCTCGACGGTCGTCTGGGTGATGGTGTTGAACCAAGCGACGGTGTAGCCGAGAGCGACCAAGATCTTGAAAAACTGAGACATCCCATCGATGCGGTAGCTGCCGAAGAACATGACGGCGTCGGCGTCGGTGGTCGCGGCGGCGGTGATCGCGGCGATTATGGCCGCGACGGGGCACAGCTTGATCATAGATTTGGCGAAGGCCGCCGAGCGGGACATGGCGCCCGCGAACAGCAGCAGAACCATCGCCAGGAAGATGACTTCAGGCCAAATGTGCCCAAAGGAGAAGTTTAGGCCTTCCATTAGTTGACCTCCTCTGAAGCGACCGGGGTTTTGGAGCTTGTGAGCAAGAGGTCTTCCTCGTAAATTTTCCCTTCAGGCTCGCCTTTGACCGAGGTCACTTCAATGACGTTCACCAGGTTTCTTCTGGCGGCGAAGTCGTCAGCCGTGTCTTTGACCGAGGGGCCGATGAGGCCCAACAAACCGCTGGGAGCGAGTCCCAGGTAGACGACCAAAGCCGCCGGAACAATCAAATAGGCCCATTCTTTCTTCTTTAGGTCCAACCAGCTCTTGCCCTGAGGGCTGGCCGGTTGTCCCCAGGCCATCTTTAAGGTGACTTTGAGTATATAAGCCGCCGACAGCAGCGCCCCTGGGATGGTCAAAAAGCCGACGACGTTGGAGACCTTGAAAGCGGCCATGATGATGATGAATTCGCCTACGAAACCGTTGGTGCCGGGGAAGCCGAAACTCGCCAGCCCAAACAGGCCCCAGAAAAACATGAAGGCCGGTAGATACTTGCCGAGTCCCAGATTGTTCTCAATCTCCCGGCTGTGGCTCCGTTCATAGACGGCGCCGATGAGCATGAACAAAGCGCCGGTGATTATGCCGTGATTGAGCATCTGGAAGATGGCCCCGTTTATGCCCTCCTGGGTGAACAAAAAGATGCCCAGCGTCACAAAGCCCATGTGGGCCACGCTCGAATAGGCTATCAATTTCTTTATGTCTTTTTGTCCCAGGGCCACCGCGCCGCCGTAGAGGATGGAAGCTATGCTTATGGCGATCATCATCGGGGCGAAGCTGGCTGAGGCCGCCGGGCAAATAGGCAGAGAGAAGCGCAGAAAACCGTAAGTTCCCATCTTCAGCAGCACTGCGGCCAGTATCACCGAGCCGGCCGACGGCGCCTGGACGTGGGCGGCCGGAAGCCAGGTGTGGAAGGGAAACATCGGGACCTTGATGGCGAAGGCGATAAAGAAGGCCAAGAATATCCAGTATTGAAACTTGAAGGAAAAATTGGCCTGCATCAACTCCGGGATCGAAAAGGTGCCTGAGACGATCCTCAAGGCGACTATGGCGACCAATAAGAGAGTGCTTCCGGCCAAGGTGTAGAGGAAGAATTTGATGGAAGCGTATCTTCTTTGATCTCCGCCCCAGATGGCGATCATGAGGTACATCGGGATCAACAAAGCTTCCCAAAAGACGTAGAAGAGAACCAAGTCCAAAGCCGAGAACACGCCGACGCAGGCCGTGGTCATAAGCAACAAGCAGACGTGAAATTCTTTGATTCTGCGACCGATGTAGGTCCACGAGCATAGAACGCACATGGGAAGCGTCAGTATGCTCAACCAGATCATAAGGATGCTGATGCCGTCCACGCCCATGGTGTAGCTTAGGCCCCAGGCCGCCCAGGGGATGCTTTCCAAGAACTGAAAGCCGCTTTGCGCCTTGAATCCAACTAATGGGATGGCTAGAAGCAACTCGATCAAAGAGGCTATAAGCGTAACCACCCTGACTGCGCTGTCGGTTTTGACGAAAGCCAAAAGCAAAGCCGCCGCGAGAGGCCAAAAAGTTAAGACGGTCAATACCGGATAGGAGCTAAATTGGTCCATTATTATCGATCATCCGCTTGAGTCCGCCGAAAGGCGGGATTTGGTGGATCAAAAACCATACCAGAAAAAGGCGAAAATCAACAACCCTACCACCACCATCAAGGCCAAGTAGTGCTGCAAACGACCGTTTTGAATCAGAGCCGTAAGATAGCCCAGACCTTTGACGCCGTAGGCCGAGCCATCGACGACCCCGTCGATGGCCGCCCGGTCGAACCAGGCCGAAAGGCGCGCCAGTCCCTTTAAAACCCTCAGGCCGACCTTATTCCAGACCTCAGTCCAGAAGTTGTCGATGAAGGCTATGGGACGGCAGATCAAAAAGAGCAATATTTTGCCGATCAGCCTGTAGAACCAGTCGAAGTCCAGATTCAAGGCCTTGTGCGGCTCAATCACCTTTCTCATGAAGTAGAAGGCGAGACCCGAGAAACCAAGCAACATCGCGGTCTGAAGGACGTTCCAGACCGTCCAGGGGTGATACTCGGAGACCACTTGCTGATAAGGCAGGTAGCGGTAGAGCATCTCCGGGTACAAACCCTGAGCTAGACACAGAATCGAGAGAATGGCCATGCCCACATACATGTTGGCGGGGATGGGCTTCAAGACCCTCTTGGGATCGGGCTTTTTCCCGCCCCAGAAGGCGAAATAGGGAAGCTTCAGGCCGACTGAAATGAAGGTGCCGACCGCCGCCAACTCCAAGCCCAGCGCCACCCACGTGCGGTGCGCTTCGGCGGCGCCGGCGATGGTCATGGTCTTGGACACGAAGCCGTTGAACAAGGGCATGCCGGAGATGGAAAGAGCGGCCACCATGTAACAGACCATCACCCAGGGAAGGCGCGAGGCCAGCCCTCCGAGTTCGTCGAGCTTTTGAGTCCCGGCGCTGTAGAGCACCGCGCCGGCGGCCATAAACAGCAGACCTTTATATAAGATGTGAGCGTAGGCGTGGGCGCTGGCCCCATTTATGGTCATATACGTGCCTACCCCAATGCCGGCCACCATGTATCCCACCTGGGAGACGATGTGGTACGACAGGATTCGGCGGGCGTTGTTTTCCATGGAAGCGAAGAGAACGCCGTAAATCGCCATTATGGTTCCGGCGATGGCCAGGATTTCCCAGCCGGGGAAAGCTCTGGCCAAAACGTAGACGGCTGTTTTGGTGGTATAGGCGCACATGAAGACCGAGCCGGTGACGGTGCCTCTAGGATAAGCATCCGGCAGCCAGGCGTGCAGAGGAACGACAGCCGCGTTTACGCAAAAGCCTATCAAAATGAGCCAGTCGGCGGTCGTGGCCCCGGCGGGATCGATCGGTCCGAAATCGAACGAGCCGGTCATCCGGTAGCGAAGCAGCAAACCGCCTAGGAGGAACAAGCCTCCCACCACGTGGTAGAGAAAATACCTGAAAGCGGCCAGCACCGACTCTCTGGTGCGGTTGAGCATCACCAAAAACGTCGAGCCGATGCTCATGAGTTCCCAGAAAAGGAACAAGGTGATGTAATCGCCCGCGAACAAGCAGCCGAAACCGCCGGTCACGTAGAGAAGCGCGGCCAAATGCTGACCTTTGTCGTTTACGTGGAGCGAAAAGATGATGCCCGCCAAGCTCATGATCGCGAAGACTTGAGCGAAGACTTGCGAGAGCGCGTCGACGTGCCCCAGTTTCAAGGTCTGACCAAGCCATTGCAAGGTCAAATAGTCGCCCGGAGTGCTGTTGAAGGCCGCGTAAATGGCGGCTAACGGCGGGAGAATCAATAAAAATTTCCAGCGCCGATTGCCGGGCAGCAGCGGCAACACCAGGGCCAATAATAAGAACGCTAGCGATGGATGGTAGAAATCAGAGGTCGGCATAGTGGTCCTCGGTCCTCTTAATTATAGGCTGTATTACTTTTTTCACTAAAAAAATCATCACCACGCCGCAGACAAGTCCAAAAACCGGCCAGAAAAATGGATAGCGGTCCACGTTGAAGTGGGGGTGGTGGTTGGCGACGACAAGATTAAGCAGCGCCGCAAGCGCCAGGACCCCGAACATCAGGTTTCGCCAAGCCTTTAGGCGCGGAGGAGTTAGTTGGGCCGCCAAGAATCGGCCTAAGGCGCTGTCGTTTTCCGAAGACGCTATGTTTTCCGAAGACGTCGCGTTTTCCGAAGCTATAGCGTTTTCCGAAGGCCTGTCGTTTACCGAAGATGATTTTTCCAAAGACGTATTTTCCAAGGGCTTATTATTTTCCGAAGACATGGTTATCTCCAGTTTCGATTGACTGAAACGGCGGCTAAAATTGACCGAACATGCGGATGAAATTCTGGAACAACTGCGGGTAAATGCCCAAAACGACCGACACTATGGAGGTGAAGACCAGCGGGACCACCATCGAAAGCGGGGCCTCCTTGTACTGCTCCAAGTGAGCGTCTGGGTCGGCCGGCAAGAAAAAGGCTCGGTAGAATATGGGCACGAAGTAACCGGCGTTTAAGGCGGTGGAACATAAAAGGGCTATCAACAGCACCAGCTGTCCCTGGTCTATGGCGCCGTTGACGATATACCACTTCGAGGCGAACCCGCTCACCGGGGGCATGCCTATCATCGACAAGCTGGCCAACCCGAAGGCCCCAAAGGTCCACGGCATTCGTCGACCCAAACCGTTCATCTTTTTGATCGATTTCAAATGACTGGCCACATATATGGCGCCGGCCCCGAAAAACAAGGTGATCTTGGAGAAGGCGTGGTTGCCGATGTGCATAAGACCGCCCTGAACAGCCATCGGGGCGGCTAGGGCCACGCCGATTATCACATACGACAGCTGGCTCACGGTCGAATAGGCGAGCCTGGCTTTTATGTCGTCTTTGGTCAAGGCTATGAGAGAGGCGACCACTATGGTCAGGCCGGCCAAGTAAGCGGTTGGGAGAGATAAACCCAGGGCCGTCATCGTTTCGGTGCCGAAGCCCGACAGGATTATGCGGCTGACCGAAAAGACGCCTGCCTTGACGACGGCCACGGCGTGCAAAAGGGCGGAGACCGGTGTGGGGGCGACCATGGCCGAAGGGAGCCAGTTATGGAAAGGCATCAAGGCCGCTTTGGCGAGACCGGCGATGAACAAGACGTAGGTCAGCCTCACCAGGTTGGGATGAGCGGCTATGACCTCCGCGCTGAAGATGCCGTTTTTCACGTCTCCCAAGGGAAAATCGAGAGTTCCGGCCAAGACGTAAGTCAGAATCATCGCCGGGAGCAAAAATAGTTTCGAGGTGCCCATCAAGTAGACCAAATACTTTTTGGCGCCGTAGAAGCCTTCTTCGTCTTGATGGTGGGCGACCAAAGGATAAGTGAACACGGAGATTATTTCGTAGAACAGGTACAGCGTAAAGACGTTGGCGGCCATCGCCACGCCTACGGCCCCCAGTATGGCCACCGCGAAACAGAAGTAGTATCTGGTCTGGGCGTGTTCTTTGAGGCTCCGCATGTATCCGATGTTGTAACTGGTGGCGAAGACCCACAGGAAGGGGGCGATGAAGGCGAAGATGAAGCCGAGACCGTCAAGGGCGATGGTTACCGTTAGTCCCGGGTAGAGGCGGAACAATTCATGGCGGTAAATGACCCCGCTAAGCAGCGCCGGGACAAAACTAAGCATGATTATGGCCGTAATCGAGCCGGCGACGAAGGAGACGGCCTCCCTTAGGTTTTGGTTCCGGCCCGTCAACAAAATGGCGAAGGGGGCCAGAAAGGTGACCAAAAGCGGCCAGAGCACATTGGAACTATCAATAACCGTCATATTTATCTCGCAGCCACATATGCTGAATCGTTCCCCGAGGATGAGTCGAGGATTTGTTAATGAGACTTATTGGCTTGTATGGTGGATATTTCACTGGTGGCGACTTTTCCGAAGCGGCGCTGGACGACCATTATCATGGCCAGAATCAACGTCGCTTCCGCCGCGGCCAGGCCCATGACGAACAAGGCGGACAACTGCCCGTGAACCTCGGAGGCCGGAGTGCACTTGGCGGCGGCGACGATCGACAGGCCCGCGCCGTTGAGCATAAGCTCAACGCTTATCAGCATGCCCACCAGCGTGCGCCTGGTGACCAATCCGGCCAGTCCCATGGAAAGAAGAAGAAGGGAGGCTAAGAAAAACAAAGTCAAGGTGCTCATTGGTCATTCCCCGCTTCCGGGCGGCGACGCCAGGCTAAAAAGACGGCCCCGGCCATAGCCACCAAAAGGATTATCGATATGAGCTCGAAGGGGACCACGTCGAAGGTGATCAAGCCTTCGCCCAGCAGGCGAGTGTCGGTGGCGCCGTAGGTCACTTGCGGGAGTTTGTCGGCGTGAATTATCACCAGTGGAGCTAAAACCCCCAGCGGAACCACTGCGGCCAGCAAACCGTACAGACCGACGACCGGACTCGGCAGGCGGGCTTCTTCGCCTTCGGCGGTATTTTTAGTGAGCATTATGGCGAAGAAAATAAGCACGCAGACAGCTCCCACGTAAATCAACAGCTGCATGAAGGCCAGAAATGGGCTGGCCAGCAGCATGTACATGCCCGCGACTCCCAGAAAGGTCAACACCAATCCGAGCATGGCCCGCACCAAATTGCGCGACATGACCGCCGCAGTCCCGCCGCCCAGGATGACCAGCACATATAGGGCGAAGGCGGCCAAGGCCGCAATCTGCTGGCCTGGAAGGTAGGCGCTGATTAAATCCTCTAGGTATGCCAGGGGACTGAAGATGGCGGCCAGTAGTGTGTCAAGGATCGGATTTATTAGCTGCTCCATGCCGAAAACCTCAAAAATGCGCTTTATATGTAAAAGTTTCTAATCAAATTATTTAAGTTGCAAGTAATTTAAGTTTCAATTAATTTAAGTTGCGATCAATTTAATTTTCAATAAATTTGATTATTGCGATTAGCTTGATTTTTTTGGAACGTTCCCAAGTATGGCGGATTTTCTCGCCTTCAAGTCGGCTAAAAGATCTAATTTAAGTTCTTCCCTCGTTTTTGTGACCAAATAAACCTTGTGGGAAAACCTGATGGCGCCGGCCGGGCAGGACTCGACGCAGGCCGCGCACAAACAGCACAGCGAAAAGTCGTAGATCCAGGTTTTGGGGTTTTTGCCGCCTTCGCTTTTCACCACCTTCAAGCAGTTGTCCGGACAGGCCCGCACGCACATCTGGCACGATATGCATTTAGTCGCTCCCGCTTGATCGGGGATCAATTCCAAGGGGCCTCGGTAAGATTTGAGAATCTCGCTGTCGACGACTTGGCGCGGGTAGTGGACCGTCTTTCGAGGGCTGAATAAAAAACCCCAGGTGATCGACATGCCGACCAAAAGGCTGTAGATGCCTTTAACGTTATCCCATAGAGCACGTAACATGATTGTCCCAATTAACCCAGTTGTGGTCGAAAATATTGAAAAAACGCCGCGAAAGTTTTGAGTTTTTGCTTCGATATGACCTTGACTACGATATGATCGTTGCCGCGATATGACCTCGACTACGATATCATCTTCGTCAGGAAATAATCTTCATGATGATGGCCGTGAGCCACAGGTTTATTATCGACAGCGGCAAGAGCCACTTCCAGTTGATGTTCAACAACTGGTCGAAACGCACCCTGGGGAAGGTCCAGCGGATCCACACGATGAAGAACATGACGGCGTAGGCCTTGGCGAACGTCCACCAAAAGCCGTCAAGAAAGGGGCCTTTGTAGCCGCCCAAAAAGAAGGTGGCGCAAACAAAGGAAACCAAGAGCATATTGGCGTATTCGGACAGAAAGAAAAGAGCGAAACCCATGCCGGAATACTCGGTGTGGAAGCCGGCGGTGAGTTCGCTTTCAGCCTCCGGCAGGTCGAAGGGGGCGCGGTTGGTTTCGCCGACTAAGCTCACCAGGTAAATGAAGAAGGCCAGAGGCTGGACGACGATGTTCCACTGCCATGGCCAAGAGCCTTGCTGGGCGACGATTTCCGAAAGGTTGAGCGAGCCGGACATGAAGACCACGGCCAATAAAGCCATGATCATGGGTATTTCGTAGGCGACCGATTGAGAAACGGCTCGGGCGGCGCCGAGCAAGCCGTACTTGTTGTTCGACGACCAACCGGCCAAGATGTTGCTTAAAACCCCAAAACCAGCGAAAGCCAGGATCAGCAGTATGCCGTCGCCTACGCCCAAGCCGGTGAGATAAGGGCCGAAGGGGATGGGCAAAAACAACAGCAAGACCGGAAAGAAGGCCAGCACGGGGGCGAGGAAAAAAAGTATCCAGTCGATGTTGGCGGGGACGAAGAGTTGTTTGCCTAACAACTTCATCGAATCGCATATCGGCTGAACCGTTCCTATGGGGCCTACTTCATACGGACCGGGACGGCGTTGGATGAAGCCGGCCACTTTTCTTTCGACGTACACCATGACGACGGCGTTGCCCACCATCAGGCCTATGATCAAAAGAACCGCAACTATTATTTGGACAAAGCTTAACAGCGAGAGATCCATGTCCCAAAATCCTAAAATGTAAGGTTGTTGTTACCGATCAACTTCCGGAATGACTAAATCCAAGCTTCCCAGTATGGCCAACGCGTCGGCTAAAAGAGTGCCTTTGGCCGCCTCGGCGAATAAAGACAAGTTGCTGAAGCCTGGAGCTCTCAATTTGATCCGATACGGGCTTTTGCCGCCGTCGCTGACGATATGGACGCCGACTTGCCCTCTGGCCCCTTCGACCGCGAAGTAAGTCTCCCCTTTCGGGAGCTTGAAGGTGGCCTTTGGGGCTTTTTCCATCATATATGGACCGCTTGGAAGTTGGGCTAAGGCCTGTTCGATGATGGTCAGGCTCGTCTCTATTTCCTTGAGGCGCATCATATAACGACCGAAGCAGTCGTCGGAGGGTCCGGTCGGGATGGGGAATTCCAGCTTCGGATAAACGCCGTAAGGGATATCCCGGCGAGTGTCTCGGGCCAAGCCGGCGGCTCTTAGTATGGGGCCGGTGGCCCCGTAACGCTGGCATAGATCGACCGACATGGGACCTACGCCTTCCACGCGGCGTCTTAAGATGACGTTGTCGGTGACTAAGCCGGTGTACATCTTAAGGCGTTCGCGCAGGTAAGGTATGAAATCTTTGGTGAGCTTGATGAAGCGAGCGTCGATATCGGAGCTTACCCCGCCGAAGCGAAAATAACTCATCGTAAGTCGCGAACCGGTGATTATCTGGAGAATGTCGTTTATCGTTTCTCGCTCTTCAAAGGCGTACAGTATCGGGGTGACGCCTCCAAGGTCCATGACGAAAGCGCCCCACCACAGAAGATGGGATGAGATTCGGTTAAGTTCGCAGCTGATAACTCTCAAGTACTCGGCTCTCGGCGGCACCGTCAAACCCGCAAGCTGCTCCACCGCTCCGGCGTAAGCCCAGTTCCAAGAGATGGGATGCAGGTAGTCGACCCGTCCGGTGTTGGGAATAAACTGCCAGGGAGTTTTCACCTCAGCCATCTTTTCATGCATGCGGTGCAGATACCCCAATACGGGTTCGGCTCTGACGACGTATTCCCCGTCCATTTCCGCCAGCACACGTAAAACGCCGTGAGTGGACGGGTGCTGAGGCCCTAAATTTAGAATCACCGTGCCGGGGCGGGCGTTGCGTTCAAAGTTGTCAGTATAAAAATCGCCAACTACCGTGCCGGGATCGTCTCGGACCCCAAAGGGGTTGATGAAATTAAGGCTGCTCATGATTACTCCGAAATATGGGCGCTAGCTGTGAACTGTCCGAGCTTTTTCGCCGTTTAGGCGTCAGCTTTCGGTTCTTTAGGCGGGTTGATTATGTCCGCCCACTGGGGATCTAATATTTCAGGCTTGCCGAATACGCCAAGCAGCGAAAGGGAGGCTAAATTTTTCGGGTCTTTTCGAAGCGGCGGGGGACCTTGCAGATCGTCGGGCAGCAGCAGCGGCACCAGGTTGGGGTTGTCGACGAATTCAACCCCGAAAAAGTCGAAACTCTCTCTCTCGTGCCACTCGGCCCCTTGGTAGATGGGGTAGAGGCTGGGGACCTGAGGTTTTTGAGGGTCCAACAATACCCTTAAAGCCAAACGACCCGGCTCTTGGAAGCTGTCGAAGTGGTAGGTGACGAAAAAACCCTCCTTGGTCTCGATGGTCGAGACGTCAAGAAGGGTGAAGCCGTCGTCGCATAATTGCTTGGCGAAAGTTAAGATGCTTTTCGGGGGCACCACCGCCGACAGCCACAGCCCTTCGGTCTTAAAGTCGTGGCGAGAAACTACAAGGGCGCCTGTTTCTTTCCATTGGGCGTGGCGGCCGTCAAGACTGGTCATTTTAGGCTCTCCGAAACGTTACCCGCACTTATGGCCGACCGAGGGTTCAAACCAGCGGGGTTGACTGCGGCATTAAAGTTAAGATTGAATGGCGAGAGGACCGTCGGAAGGAATCTCTTCCGCCTTCGGCCAAAAACGAAATCCCAGAATCTTTTCCTGGATGGTGAATACGCCTTCCAAGATGGCTTCCGGACGAGGGGGGCAACCCGGCACGTATACGTCGACAGGTATGAGTTTGTCCACTCCTTCGACTATTCCATATTGGCCGTCGAATTTGAAGGGGCCTCCGGAGATGGCGCAGTTGCCGCAAGCTAAGACATATTTTGGGGCAGGCATTTGTTCGTAGAGCCTGACGACCGACGGGGCCATCTTTTTGGAGACGGTTCCGGTGACCATCATCAAGTCGGCTTGTCTGATCGATGGTCTGAACACTTCAGCCCCGAAACGGGCGATGTCGAAGCGGGCCATGCTGACCGCCATCATCTCGATGGCGCAGCAGGCCAACCCGAAAGTGACGGGCCATAGCGACATGGCTCGGTTGAAGTCGAAAAACCAGTTCACCGGCTTGATGTTTATCAAGGGCGGGAGGACTTTCGACTTTGCGGGGGTCGGCTGAGAACTTAATACTGTATCCGGCGAGGCCATTTGAAAACTCCCTTGAAGTGGAAGTAGATTATCGCCAATAAGACGAAGAAGAGGAAGAAGCTCAGTTCGACCAGAGGGAACCAGCCCGGCAAAAACTTGAAGCTGACTCCGACCGGGTATAGGTAGAGTATGTCCACGTCGAAGGCGATGAATATAAGAGCATAAATGTGGTAGTTGAAGCTGAAATGATCCCAGGCCCGTCCGTAAGGTTTGACGCCGCATTCGTAAGGCATCTTGTAGTCGCCGCCTTTGTTGCGAGGGGCGATTAAGGCGGCGATGACGAGCGGCGAAGCGGCAAAGATGACCGCCGCCACCAAAAAGACTATGATGGCCAGATGGAGGGAGTCGAAAACCATTTACTCACCTTTAAAAAAGATAGATCGGCTCATCTAGGAGAAAAAGTTTAGAAAAAATTGCTCAAAATAAACGGTTTTAATTTAAAACTTCAAGTTCGAAAGGCTCATGGCGGGGTTGATGCGCGTTCAGCGAAACACGAATCGTCATCGAGCGAACAGACTTGTTCGCGACTGAACTTGCCCCACCCAGCCGAATATGGATGTCACTGGGTTGCAGGAAAGTATAAGGGAAGCCAAAAATTTTGTCAAGTTATAATTTTGATTGAAGGCGAGGAATCAAGCCGGTTTGCCTAGTCTATGACGAGATAAGGGCTACGGTATTTAAATGTAGCGCCGAGGTGAAACGGAGTGGTTTTTTTTGAATAAAAAAGATTGAGAACGCTGATATATTGAATAATCACCTTTTTAGATACGTTAAATAGTGGGCTGTATTATGATGATATGTGCTTGTCGCCTATGAATACTCTGGTTGAATATTGTGATTTTAATGGAAATGGCCTAGTCGCCGGAGCTTCAAGCTCGGTCGACTAGGCAAAAGTGGCGGGTTAACGGCGGAGTTTTGCGGGTTACATCGAAACGGTGGGTAAGTTACGGTTGTTATAGACCGTATTGAGGCGGTAGGAACCGAAAGAATCAGGGTTGATGGTGAAATTCCAGTCGCCGTGAAATTCCGAAGGAAAGACGAACAAGTTCATCGTATCCTCGGCGTCGTCTCTTGAGGACTGGAAATGAGTGTGGTCGAGTCTTAGACCCAAGGCCATGGTCCGCACCTCTTTGGGAGGGCAGATTATCCTCGCCGATATCTCGTGGTCTTTTTCTCCTTCTCCCAACCAATGGGAGGTGACGAAGGAAAATAGTCTCTGACTGGGAACGTTCCACTTGGCGGTGCCTTGCGGGAATCGTGAGAATTCAACCGGAAGGCCGATGGCGTTGGAGAGCTTTTGAAGCTCAATCTTCCAGCGAGTCCTCTGAGGAGCTCCCAACCCGTCGGCCGTGACGAACAGGCGCTTGGCCTTCGGGAAGAACTCCTGACCCTCGATCTGCCACCAGCCGAAGATGGAGTCGGCGGTGAAGGTGCTGGGTTCGATGGCGGTCTCGACGTTTACGGAATTTCTGGCCAGCAGAGGATCGTAAATGCCGGTCGGGTAGCGCCCTAAAGCGAGTTGGTCTCCGCCGAGGGAACCAGAACCCATGAAACGATCGCCGGAGACCGAAGAGACGAAGGCTGATTCCCTGCGGCGCGTTTCAATGGCGATGACCGGCTCTCCTTGATTGACCCTGTCGATGACTCGGTTGTTGATGTACTTGAACTGAGACCTGCGATCGGGGTGCACGTTGTTGTCGTCGTTGCGGCGGGTTCCTTGGAGGCAAAAGCCGTTTTGACGGAGGATCTGAGCCACTTTCTCATGGCTGATGCGGTGCTTTCTCTCAGTCAGTTCTTTGGCTAACTTCCTAGTACTCTTGGTAGTCCACAGAAGGGTCGGATTGCTTTCAGAGTCTGTGGATTCCCGTAAAAGGGTTTCTAAAGACGCCCAAATCCCAGGGTCAATCCGCTCGACTCTCGGCCTTCCGGCGCCGGCTCTTCTGGTTTTGCCGTGAGGCAAGGGGGCTTCGTCAAGCTCTTTGATCCCTTTGGTGATGGTTACCCGCGAAAGACCGCAAGCCCGGCTGACCATTGAAATGCCTTTGCGACCGATGCGCCTTGCTTCGCTTGCGGCGACCAGACGCCTCTCACGTTCGCCCAAGTGGGGCCAGACGTTATTGAACATCTTCCAGAGCGCTAATTCAGTTTCCATCTTTTACTTCCTTTTCGTAACCCTATTTTTTCGACGGACCAACTATTTAAGGTTGATCATTAAGGTCATATAGCAGCCGCCACCGCTTGGCCCCAAGTTTTGATGGCCTCGGCGGAATCGCCAGGATCGCCGTTGATTTTGAGCTTTCCGCCGATGACGTTCGAGCCTAAAGCCGTCAGTTTATCGGTAATGGCGTCGACGGCGCCGCAGAAATGCGTGTAATCTTCATCTCCGCAACCAAAGACCGCCGTCTTGACCCCTGAGGCCCCAATGGAATCAAAGGCCTCAAATAGGGGAATGAAGTCGTCTTGGAGCTCAATTTCATCTTGACCCCAGGTCGAGCAACCAAAAAGGACGAGGTCTTTTCCGGCGCATAGACCGGAAGGCGAAATGCTGCCGGCCTTGACGGATTCGACGGTATGTCCTTTGGCTTTGATTTGTTCGCTGAGTTGACCAGCTACCCATTCGGTATTGCCTGTGGTTGAGCCATAGACGATTAAAACGTTAGCCATTGAAAAATCTCCCTTAATTCGGCTCTTTAGAGAGCCGTTGATTACCTAGCAAGGTAGGTTATAAATTAGGCACGTCGATAGATTAACATAATTGATTCTCAGTTGCAATAGAAAACGGACAAACTTTCAATAGAGTGAAGAAAAAATTTATTAATATTATTCGGTGCTTACATTTTTACCTGCGAGGCGGCTAAGTTTTTTGGGCGAGATAAGAGGATTTTTTTTGGAAATTTTGCTGGTTTAGAAGATATGGAATGGAAAATTATTGACGAAAAAAAAGGGCTTGATAAATTTATGAAGATGCTGAAGAAAAGGTGGAGCGGCTCTCCTGATGCCCTTGCCGCAG
>JAISZP010000041.1 GCA_031269135.1 Deltaproteobacteria bacterium
TTCCCCACTTTCCGACTGAAGGCTTCCCAGCCGGCTCTCTCTATGGTTAAACGAAATCTCTCAGACGGTTTTCCGTAAGCGTCGAAAAAATCCAAGGCGGCGTCGGATAGGCTGTAGATCTCTTCTACTGTGGTTACAGCGCGTTTTAGCTGCCGACCTGTCGCGATGCGGTTGCCGAAAAGCCCGCCGAAGGAAATAAGGTAGCAAGGTTGCGCTCGCCAAGCGTCGCTAGGGCAGACTTTAGCGCATCTGCCGCAGTGGTTGCACTTTTGAGCGTCTAATATAATCTCATCTTCAGTAAGCGTCAAAGCCTTTTCCCGGCAGGCCTTCAGACAAACCCCGCATAAAGTGCAGCTATCTTTGAGCCACGTGACGGCTAGGCCGCCTTTAACGCCTAAATCGTTTTCTTCGGCCTTCAGGCAGTTATTTTGGCACCCGGTTATGCCGAATTTAAATTTGTGCGGAAGCTGGCGGCCAAAGTAGCGCTCTGAAATGCCGCCGGCCAGCGAGGTGGTTTCAATGCAGCCGCTCGGACAGATGTCGCTTCCCTGACAAGCGGTGACTGTTCTGACTCTGGGGCCGCAAACTCCTGTATCGACTCCCCCCTCTTTTAAGGAAGTCTTGACGGCCTCGACGTCGGCAAGTTTAATGAAAGGAATCTCCAAACCCTGGCGAGAGGTGAAGTGGACGTAACCGCCGCCGTAAGCATCGGCGACGTCGATGACGGTTTTGAGCTGCGCGGTGGTCATATTGCCGCCTACGACTTTTAGTCTTAGGGAAAAGTTGTCCTTTTGTTTTTGGCGCATGAAACCGCCGTTTTTTAAGGCTTTGTAATCGATGGCCATACCGTAAAATGCCTCCCTGAATCGCTGAACAGATTCCAAATGCAAACACCGATGAACGATGAACTGATCGATAAATAAATAAATCAATCAATCAATAAATCAATAAATAAATAAACAAATAACAGATAAACCAATAAGCTGCTAAGCCGACAAACAGATAAACCGATAAATTGATGCTTGATGAACTGATGGCTATAACTGATGACTGATAACGATAAACAGATGAACGGACCAACGAGACCTTAAACGTTGTCGCCGAAGGCGATGAAGCGGTAGACGTTAAAATTGAGCCATTTCTGCGCCCAAAGAGCTTCTTTTTCGGAGGTCAAGTTTTCGTAGTCCGCTTTAGCCTCGGCCCAATCACGGCTGGAGTTCACCATTAAGGCGAAGCCCCGACCGTTGACCATAGGGTAATGTTGATAGGAAAAATCAGGTAAGGGGACCAAATCGTCGACCTTGCAATTTCGTATCCTTACGGCGACATCGTCTCTAAAGACGATTATGTCGAATGAATTCGGGTATCGGTAACTGCGGCCTTCGACTGGGACGTCGTCGCCGACGGTATAGAGGTCCGTCGTTTCGACTTTACTTACCGCCATCCGCGAGAGGTTGTAGTAGTATTCCTCAAAGACCTCGCAGCGGGCCTGGATTTGTCCCATGACGAAGCCGTGTTTGGTTTTTTCCATGCCCTGGGCATTGGTGATGATTCCTCCCCCGGCGACGTCGTAATGGTCGACTATCACAAACCTGCCGGTAGCTTTGTGATGCGAAAAAAGGTCCAAGGCCAGAGGCGTCTGCAGGGTGATTTCGACTTCCGCGACTGAATTTTGCCTCACTTGATTTTCCGCCGGAAGGGGAGCTAAGGAAGACGAGTCGATTATGTGGAAGATTTCGGATACCTGGGCCTGGGTTTCCGATGCGGCAAGTTTGAGCTTGTAGCGCTCATTGACCGTTAGAGGTCTTTTGCCAAGCCAAAAGATGGAGGCTCTGAATTTATCGGCGACTATCGGGGCCTGCTGGCTCGCGAGGCTTATTATTTCGCCTCGGCGGTTAAAAAATTCATCTGAGACGATGAGACCAACCGACTCTCCTTGTTGAGCGCTGCCCTTGAGATCTCTGTCCAACCAAGCGGCGAGCGAGGTCACGTGGGTCGTCTTTAGGCCGGGTGATATCAGAATTTCATCTCCGATGGAGACCCTGCCGCTTTCTATCCTTCCGGCTAAGATCCGTCTATCGTCAAATTTATAGACGTCTTGTATGGGAAGTCTAAAAGCAATCTGGTCGTCCGAGAGCTTTGTAAGACCGTCTAAAGCCCCAAGGACCGTAGGACCGCTGTACCAGGAGAGTTCGGAAGAAGGTTCGGTGATGTTGAGTCCCTCTTTAGCCGACACAGGCAGGCAGAAAGAAGGAGCAAGACCGAGCGTTTTCATAAAGCCGGTCATTTCGGCGTTTATGCGTTCAAAGACGCTTGGGTCGAATCCTACCAAGTCCATTTTGTTGACGATTAGAGCAATCTGCCGTATCCCCAGCAGCGACAACATATGGGCGTGCCTACGTGATTGCTCTTCGACTCCCCGCAAGGCGTCTATCACCAAAAAGGCGGCCTCGGCGTCGGAGGCCCCGGAGACCATGTTTTTCAAGAATTCCACGTGGCCCGGCGCATCAATGATAACATAACTTCTCTTTTGGGTCCTAAAACTTAACTGGGTAGTGTCGATCGTTATGCCTTGTCTTTGTTCTTCTTCAAAGGCGTCAAGAAGATTGGCGTATTCAAAAGGTTGTCCGGTCTCGGCGGCGATGCGCTTGACCTTGTCGATGGCCCCTTGGGTTAAGCTATGAGTGTCGTATAAAAGTCGGCCTATGACCGTGGATTTGCCGTGGTCGACGTGTCCGGTGAAGACAAGTTTAATTTTTTCCGATCCTATTTCTGACAAAAGCGCCTCCACAAAAGCTTCTCGCTGGTCTTCAAACTGATAAGTCTTTAAACTGACAAGTCTTCGAACTGATAAGTCTCTAAACTGATAAGTCTTAAAACTGATGATTATGCGCTCAAGTAGACGCATCAAGCTGTTACGTCTGCCCGGCTATTGATTGCGCCCATCTTTTGCAACTGCCCGGTTATTGACTGCGCCCATCTTTTTCGTCCGCCAGTCCATTAATTGTACCCGTCTATTGCATGCGCCCAGTCATTGCATACGGTCATTGCCTCCGCCCGTCTATTGCAAGCGTCCAGTCATTGCATCCAGTCATTGCATCCGCCAGTCCATTGCATGCGTCCAGTCTATTGCATCCGCCAGTCCATTGCATGCGTCCGGTCATTGCATCCGCCAGTCCATCACATGTAACCGTCCATTACTTGCAACCATCCAACACTTGCAACCGTCCATCACATGTATCCGTCCTTGCGCAGTTTCTGCATGGCGTAAGCGTCTTCTTGGTCTTGAGCTCGGCCGGCTCTCTCGCTTATATTGGTCGCTTTGAGTTCTTCGATGATTTCAGAAACAGTCGAGGCGCTGCTTTTGACTCTTCCCGTGCATGGGGCGCACCCCAATGAGCGGTAGCGTTCTCCATGTTTGGCGAAGTAAAGATCGATGACGGGTATCTGTTCGCTTTCGATATAGGCCCAGATATCGAGTTCATTCCACTGCAAAAGAGGATGCACTCTTATATGATGACCCTTTGGGAAATCGGTCTTGAATTGGCCCCAGAGTTCGGGTGGTTGATTGGTGTAATCCCACTCGTCGCGTTGGTTGCGCTCGGAAAAAACCCTTTCTTTGGAGCGCGACCCTTCCTCGTCTCGCCGGACTCCCACGATCAACCCGTCAAAGCCGTACTGTTTGGTCATATCGTTTAAAGCATCCGTCTTTAAGGCCCTGCAGCACGTCAAACGGCCTTTTTCCGGCCCCATTCCCTCGGCCAGAGCCTGGGTGTTTTGGTGAACGATGAGGTCCAATTTCATATCTCTGACCACTTTGTCGCGGTAGGCGATCATCTCGGCGATTTTGTAGCTGGTGTCGACGTGAATGAAGGGAAAAGGGCAGTGCCCGAAGAAGGCCTTTTTGGCCAGCCACAGAAGAACGGTCGAATCCTTGCCGATCGACCACAAAAGACCTAAGCGGCCCAGTTTTTTGAAGGCTTCCCTTAGGATGAAGATGCTGTAAGCTTCTAAAGATTGGAGATGATTCATATCGATTCTCGATTCAAAATTCTCGATTCAAAATTCTCGATTTTCAGTTTTCAGTTCTCAACGACAAACGACGAATGAAATATAAAAGAGTGAAAAATCAGTAACTGTTCGCTTTGAGGGCGTCTACTTGAATTGTACGCGCCTGTCGGTTGGGAAAATGGACCTCCCAATGAATTGTCGAGTCTTGTCGTTTAAAAGTGAGAAAGGCTCCTCTCCCGCCGATGGATGGAGCCAAAAACATATAAATCGCTTGGGTGGGACAGACTTTTAAGCAACTACAACAGCCCCAACAGTTCTCGGAATTTTCGACGTCGATATGCTCCTTACGGACGATTAAGCCGCCGGGACAGATATCGAGACATTGTCCGCAATCGATGCATTTATTAATGTCAATCTGAATGCTCATAGAAGTTTTCTTCGACCAGGGGCCGGTAAATGATTTTTAGATCGTCGCCTTCCAGGCGGGAGTTCACGTAGCATTCATATTTGGGGCTAACGTCGGGGAAGTCGCTGAATACCCCAAATCCCGGCCAGCGAGTCTCTTTTCTGGCGGCGAGGTGCCCTACCAAACTCTTAGAGACCGTCAGCCTTTCAAAAAGCTCCCAGATGGATAAAAGATCTCGGAAGCTCTCGGCTTTCAAGTTTTTAGCGAGCTGTCGGAGTTCATCCAAGCGACTTTGAGCCGCCGCAAGTTCTGCTGAACTGTAGCGGTAATGAGTCGCTAGGCCGCCGGCATAGGTATCCATCGTTTGTTTAAGAGCTTGATCCAACCAATGAGTCGTCAAAAACCCCTTGGGTTTGTCGAAAAAAGCCGAAAGCTCTCGAAAAATCGGTTTGGCCAGAGCCTCTATCGGCGCACGGTTCTTTTGAGAGGTCCCCCTGAGATACTCCGATATGTCGTCGCAGGCGATCTCAGCCTCGGCCATCGAGCCGGTCACGTATTTTTGCGGAGCGCCGCCCGAAACATCTCCAGCGGCCCACAGAGCTTTTATAGTCGTCCTTCTGTTGGTGTCCACCCAGAAGCCGCCTGCCGTGTGACCGCCTAAGACGTAGGGTTCGCTTGCTTCTATTTCAGCCGAAATCGTTAAATCTGCGTCTGTTTCGTCGTTTTCCAACCATTTTAAGGTTTGCGAGGGACACATGTTCAAATAGGCGCGGTAGAGATCTTCGCGTTTGTCCTTTGAGGCTGAAGCCGTCAGCCGGCAAGGGCCTCGCCCCAGCTGAGTCTCCCTTTGGACGGCGCAAACCCTCTGAGAGGTGGTGTATCCATAATCTTTTTCGTATGGGGCGCCTAAGGCGTTCAGCTGCCGGGCGCCGACGCCTAAAGCCATAGTGCCCGTCGGGGCCATGGTTCCGCGAAGTCTCAGAGCGATGAAGCGCATCTCCAACGTGGTCATTTCGGCCCCGGCGGCGATTCCCATAGCTAGACCCCCTCCGGTGTTGAAGGGGCAATACCAACTTTGGTTTTTGGCCTGGCCGATGTTGTTGGAGCGGTAGAGTCCTGCGGCGCCGCCGGTTGCGATGAGCACCGCTTTGGCTGAAATGGAGAGAAGTTCCGAGCGGAGCGGGGAAAAAGCCGCTAGGCCCGCAGCGGCGCCGTTGTCTATCAGTAGATGAGTCGCGACCGTCCGGTCGAGCACCAAGACATTTGGGGATTGCCGTACC
>JAISZP010000071.1 GCA_031269135.1 Deltaproteobacteria bacterium
TTTGATTTTCTGAGGTCGGGAGGCGAAACAAATGGAACAGATTGGATATGGAGAACACATTGCGGATACCGTCAAAAATATGCCTTATGAGGCGGCTATCCAAACAGAGGATATTGCGGAAAAACTGGCGGGGGCTTTTGCCTTGCCCTATGAGCAGGCCAAAACATTAACGAATGTCAAGCTGAAGCGGATGGCGGACAAAGGTGAAATAGAAAGGCTGCAAAAAGGCGTATACTGTCAGGTTAAACAGACCATTTTCGGGAAAACCACGCCAAGCATCGACCAGTTGATGAAAAAAACACTGACGGAGCGCGGCGGCGCAAAAATAGGGTACGAATCCGGTGCTTTCTTGATGAATAAGCTGGGGCTGACGACCATGATTCCCCGCGACATGGAAATTACCACAAACCGCTACAGGACAAAGCTGCTGGAAGGCTGCCGCATCAAGCTGAAAAAACCGGCGGCGGCCATAACGGACGACAACTGGAAATACCTCCAGTTTATCGAACTGATCAGCGAACTGCCCCAGGCGCATATAGATGCGGAAAAGCCGGAGCTTCTGCTGGCAAGATATGTAAAAACACATAAATTGGACGGTCTTACGCTGATTTTCACAGCTCGCAAACATTACCCGGCAAAAGTGATGCTGCCCCTTATCGATTTACTCTTGAAGGCGAACAATGAACTTACATCGATATAAAGATGAGTTTGAAGCCCTGCTCTCAGATATCGGTCGCATAACAGGCATCCGAAGCGACATTATAGAAAAGGATTACTATCTGACGCTGCCGCTATGGGAGCTGTCCGAAAAGCAGGAGTGCCCTTCCCGCATACTTTAAGGGCGGGACCGCCCTATATAGTCAATCGGCCGTATGAAACGCTTTTCCGAGGATATCGACCTTACGGTTGCAGTCCATGACTGCTCAAAAAGCCAGGGAAAAAAGCGGCTGGAAACATCGGCAAACGGCTATCATGCCCTTTCAAGGGCAGCCGATAAAACCAAGGAGAGCAATCAGAAAGGCGGCATCACCAGCGTATACGAGTATATTCCCGTGACCGATTTAGATTCCGCCGATACCCTGCAGCGGTTTGGCCATGTGAAGATGGAGGCGACCTCCTTCACCATCAGCGAACCGGTGGAAACCCTTGAAATCTCACCGCTGCTATTCGGAGGCAACCGATGAGCAGAGCCGAATCCTCGAATCGGCTTATGGAATCAAACCGTTTCCTGTTCAGACCATCAAGCTGGAACGGATTTTTGCAGACAAAATACCGGCGGCGGAGTTTTATTGCCAGCGGCGTATGCTGTTTGATGCCGCCAAGCACCTTTATGACCTTGCCATTATGATGGAACAGGAAAGGATACGCACCCTGCTCTCAAGCCTGAAAACTCACGGCAATGCTCGCCTATAAGCGGAAGGAAGAACGGGAGCGGATCGGAAGCGATTTGTCGGAAAAGCCCTTTTCCGAATTCACCCTGTTTGATGCGGTCGGCGCGGATTCGGAGCTGGCGGGGGCTTTTTCAAAAATGCAGGAGATTTATGTGTTTTCCGAAGGAGTTATCCTTTTGCCGGAACAGCTCTCTGAAAGCATGGCAGCCTTGAGCCGAACCCTCCTCAAACTGGATGAAGGGCTTGAAAGGACGCAGGGTCCCGGTGATGATACGCAGCAGAAAAAGCTGTAAGCACAGGAGGCGATGCGATGAATAACGGTGAAATTGTGGGGAAAATCCATAACTCCATGTATCAGCAGATGCAAAAAAACGGCATAGCAGCGTCGGTGCAGGGGCTGATGGATCTAATTCCAATTCTTTTTCAAGATGGCAGAAATCCAAGGCCAGTTAGTTAACTAAATTATTGAGCTTTTATTGGAAAATAAAACGTTAAGGCCTAACTTTGCTTGAAATATAGCTTCTTCTAGAGATTTAAATTCTCTATTTCCAAAGTAATCAGCTCGTAGCATTCTCCAAATTTGTTCAGTTGGGTCGAGTTCTGGACTATATGGAGGCAAATGAATAAAATGAATATTTTTAGGAATTTTTAAATCTTTACTCCTATGCGATGAAGCACCATCAACTATCATTATAACAAACTTGCCTCGCATCCTTTGCGATACCTGTCGTAAGTGTCGATTCATTTTTTTGGCATTCATTTTATCGGATGCCATATAATATAATCGACCTGTGCTAGGGCAAATCGAAGCATATATATATCTAAACTCTCTCACTATAGCTAGATTTACCATAGGTCTATATGAAAAGGGACTCCAACAACTTTTTGGTGTACTCATTCCGCCAAATCCAGCTTCATCTTGAAACATAATTCGTATCGGCAATTTTATTTTGTTATACGTTTCGGCAAGGGTAGCCACAAGTTTTGGGAGTTTTTCTTAAATTGTTCTTGATCTATTAGGGAACTTTTCGGGTGACGTGTATCTGGTTTTATTTTCCTCCAACCATTTCTGGACAATAGGTTATATGTTGAGGACAAAGGTATTTCACGACCGACTAATTCAGTTAGGTCAGCATGAATCGGCTTAACGCTTATTAATTCTCCTCTTCTGGCTCGGTCTTCCCATTTAGCCAGAAATTTTTTTTCATCGTCAGCAGATAAGAGGCTATTTCTTCGACCGCCCCAATGCAGTCTTGGGTCGTCGTTGCCTTCAAAGACTTCCGTCAACTCGTCCCGTAAGCGGAAAACAGTCCGCAGGCTTACTCGCATATATTCAGCAATTTGGTCGGTAGTAAGCCCTAAATCTGAACTTAGGGTAATAGAGATGGCTCTTTTATACTGATCAATATTTTTTGTAGTCTCAATTATCTCATGCGCATAAGATAAAAGGTTTGGATCTACTTTGTGAGATTTACCCATGGAAGTTCACCTCTGTAAGTACTGTACAAAACTACTCTAAATAATTCAAGTAAATAAAACTCGCCATGATTTCTTAAACGTTTTTACTTAAACATAATTATTAACTTGATAAAAATTTCCGAGCAAGTCTCTATTTTTTTATTCTGCCATCTTTACTTAGAATTAGAATAAGCATCCTCTCCAAGGAGGATTATGAGCAGTGGCGCTTCGGCAAGGTGGATTGTTTGGAGCGTGTCCGCAAGGTGAATCTCTCCAAGCTTTCCTTTATCATGCTGGAAATCCGAAGCTATGCCTCAAAAAACAATTTAAAGGCTTCATGGACCTTTTATAAGCAGTGGGGACTGAAAAATCTCCCCCATGCAAAGAAGCTCCGGTTTTCCAAAAGCGGTGAAGCGGTGGCGAGAATATTGAAAAAGCCTACGCAACCCACTATGTAGACCCCGTCAGGATAAGCGAGCACAAATAATAGTCGCAGATATTCTTCAAGGCGTACTGTGAATGAACCCACTGTGCGCTTTTTTCATTTTCCCCAAAAGGCGTTTGCAACAGCAAAACAAGGAGGGCGGCAGAACCGCTCCCCTTGTTATTTGCATGCAGGCTTTGCTGTTTATCCCCGTCGTCAGGTTCTGAATCTCTTTTAAGTTCCAGCACAACGCCTGACCTCATAAGATTATTTCGGCGGCCAGCGTTGTGCGGCATTGAAATTCTGAAAGAGGCGATCGTCAAGTTGTTTTGAGAGTTTCTCAAATATTTATATACTCAAAATCACATCAAATTATAGCTATGTCAGCCGGCCTTAATCGCCAAGGCCCGAAAGATTGAGCGCTGGGCCTTGGCGGGAGCGGACACTACCGCACCGCAAAGGTTTGAGAAGCGAGTTTCGCGGCACGTCCCGAGCACCATCATCAACTCCTCCAGCGAGCAGCGTCGCGAAAGCTTGTCTTCTTCGGGCATATCCTTGCGGTTTTCCCAGGCGGAGGCTATGACGCCCCTTATTCGAGCGATAAAGATGAGCGTAAGGAATTGAACGAAGGTACGTCCTCGCATGGCGCTTGGCCCATGCGTTGGGACTCCCGACATCGCCGGGCCGTTTTTCATATCGCAGAACTGCGACTCCGCCAGAGCTCTCTCACGAAAGGCCTCCAGCGCCGCCTCTGGATCCTTCTCGCAGTTGGTCAGCATCACCCAGCATCCGACATGATCGCTTTTGAAGGCGTTGATGGCATCTTGCTTACGCGTAACCTTAAGACCCCGTTTAGGAGTAGTCTTGACCTTAAAGTAACGCTCGTATGCCCACTTGTTCTTTTCCGTGGTTTCACAGCTTAAAAGCTAGCCCTCCCAACATCTGAGCGATGCGAACAGCGCGGCGATGCGCTCTGACCGAGGCGCCGCGTCGTAGTATAGGAGCTTGTAAACCCGACGCCCATCTATCTTGTCCGGGACAGTCATGCCGTATAAGGCCTCGCATTCGTCCTCAGAAATGCTTATCGCATGCTCCGGCATCTCCACATCATCTCGGCGCTCATCATTTAATTCACCTTGCCAGGGCGCCGTCGTCGGCGCAACGAGGCAAAAGTCCATATTGTCTTGGAGCATGAGTCTTACAACGTCTTGGCGTCTGACATGGAACAGGGCCGCAGTTCGTAATAGGTAGGGATGCGGCTGGCTGCGCAGGCGAGCAGCAACATGTTTATTCTACGCAGGTCTTCTTTATCGCTATTGCGATCCCACTGAGCCAAAGGATTCGACATATTTTGCGACGACGACGCCGCCGACAAATTAGAGGTTAGATCATAGCGGTACTGCCTCCTCAAGCCCTTTCTTCCGTGCTGTATCCACTCGCCTAAAAACTCCTCATTCCGGCTTTGGCTGACGGAGGCCAGTATTCTGGATATATCCGGAGATGCGAGCGGCTCTTTGCGGGCTGGACAGTTGTTTTGTTCCAACCAAACACAGGCCGGATCCATTTGCCCACAACCTGCGGCCGCAGCCCATGAAAGCGACGGCAGTTCGTCGACCACCCTAGACTCAAAGATGCTTCGCAAAACCCGCTCAAGACCCGTGTCCTTTGCGGCCCGGGCTAAAACCAATGACTGTCCGATAAGCAGGGACTCAGCCGTCGTCTCGCTTTTCTCTGAAGCCGCCCTAGCCTCGAGGGTCCTGAAACGTCGGTTGCAGATAATCTCGCCATTGTCGTGGAGCTTGCCGACGCAGACCTGTCGCGGGTTGGAACGCTTCTTTTCCTTATCCCAGCAAGAGCGCCGGCGATAAACATATGTTGCGCCGTTTGATTTGCGGTGGCAGGTGAGACTTGACATTTTAGAACTCTCAGTGGTTTTTCTGATATTATAGCCGGTCGTCAAGCTTTTTTTTAAAGACTTTTAATTTTTTTTCGAGTGGCGGGCCGCACCGGCAAGGGCAAAAAAAACTGTCTCCTATGGAAACGGTTGATGCGAATTACAGAATATATGAAAGGGAGACTCCGCCGCCTCATAACTTTCAAATCTTTTCTCAAGAGCATGACGAAATCAGGGTCGCGACTTTTTTGCCCAGCTCCTTAGAAAAAATCAAATCCATAAATCCATAACTCCCTTTTGCCGGGTTTTTTAGTTTGTGGTATCATCATTATAATTTCTCGAACCACTTTTTCCCCTAATATAGTAGGTCTATAAAAAAATGAGCACCGCCGTCGTCGGCAAATTCACCCTCGAATACCTTTTAAACCTGCTGCTGAAAGCGGGTCTCTTAGGTCAGCAACAGTCTGAAGGGATCAAGCACACCTACCAATCGGCCATCGCCGGCGCCGGCAAACGCCCCAAGAGTCCCCTCAGCGCTCAAGCCGACCCTCTAGACTACGTCATCAGCTTAAGGCTCCCGCTTGTGGGCGGAGCTGAAGGCCGCACCATCGACGACGATATCCTCGCCCGTCTGATGGCTCAAGACAGCGGACTGGAATACCGAAGGGTCGAGCAAAGAGAACTGAACCTCGAATTCATCACCAATCTGCTCCCTAAATCTTTCGTCACCCGCCATATGGTGCAGCCGTTGGGCATGGAAGGGACGAAATTGGCCGTAGCCGTCAGGCACCCTTTTTACCAAGCTATTTTAGACGATGTGCGCCGAGTCGCCAACCAACCCATTCAACCTATCTTAGTCAGCCAGTCGAACTTAAAAAAACTCATCAGCGACATTTACGCTTTCAGCTCCTCGGTCAGGGGCGCCACCGGCCAATTTGAAGGCGGCTCTCGGACGGGACTTGACGTCAACAACTTAGAGCAATACGTTAAATTAAAAAACGCCCATGAAATCACCGACGACGACCAGCACATCAAAAACTTGATAGATTTGCTCTTCGCCGAAGCCTTTGAAAGTCATGCCTCAGACATACATCTGGAACCCAAAAGAGACCATCTCTTAGTCCGTATGCGCTTTGACGGCATTCTCCACAACATGTACGAATTGCCGGGCGTCATACACCCCGCCATGGTCTCGAGAATAAAAACCATTTCCCGTTTAGACATAGCCGAGCGCCGCCGTCCCCAGGACGGACGCATCAAGATTTCCCATAAGGACAACGAGGCTGAAGTCCGCGTCTCGACCGTTCCTGTGGCTTTCGGCGAAAAAGTGGTTATGAGAATCTTAGATCCGGAAGCCCTCTTTTTGGATCTCAGATCCATGTTTCACAACGTCAACGACTTCGACAAGTGGCAGGACTTTTCCTCAAGGCCCCACGGCATCATCTTGGTGACCGGTCCCACCGGAAGCGGCAAAACCACCACCCTTTACTCCACTCTCCGCCAGTTGGCCACCCCGGCGGTCAACGTCACGACCATCGAAGACCCGATAGAAATGATCCACGAGGAATTCAACCAAATAGCCGTTCAGCCGAAAGTGGGCATCACCTTTGGAAGCGTCATCAGAACCATCTTAAGGCAAGACCCCGACATAATCATGGTCGGTGAAATGCGCGACAGAGAAACGGCCGAAAACGCCATCCAGGCGGCCTTGACGGGCCACCTGGTGCTCTCCACCCTTCACACCAACGACGCTCCCTCGGCCGTCACCAGGATGGTCGAGCTGGGCATGGAGCCTTTTCTGGTGGCATCCACGGTTGTGGGCATCATGGCCCAGCGCTTGGTGAGGCGCATCTGTCCTTACTGCTGCGACGATTTTGTCCTGACCAAATCGATGGCCTTGGAGATGGGCTTCATAACCAATGGAGATTTAAGTCTAAAACAGGGCCGAGGCTGCGACGAATGCCGCAATACCGGCTATTTGGGACGCATGGCCACCGTGGAAGTCATGCCGTTCTCGGACAGTCTCCAGAGTCTTATTCTAAACGGCACGAAAAACTCCATTGAAATAAAAAATGTGGCCCGCACCGAGGGCATGACCACCCTCCGAGAAAACGCGCTGGATCTGATGTTGGCCGGCAAAACCACCTTGCAGGAGGTTTTGCGGGTGACCGCCGCCGATTAACCCGCACGGAACCTAAAATGCTCTCAGAACTAAAAGTTTCCAACTTAGCCTTGATCAAGAGCCTGACGTTGTGTTTCGCCCCAGGCGCCAACATTCTCACGGGAGAGACAGGCGCCGGCAAGAGCATCCTAGCCGGGGCTTTAGGATTGGTCAGGGGGATGAAGGGTTCCACCGAGCTCATTAGAGCCGGAGAAGCCGAGATGAAAGTGGAGGCCCTCTTTCAACTTGAAAGGCCGCAGCAATTCGAGGCCTTGTTCGGCGATCTCGATTTGGAGCTCTCTTCGGAAGTGATCGTCCAGAGAAGCCTCAGCAGCGCCGGTCGAAACCGCATCCGCATCAACGGCGCCATGGCCACCTTAAGTCAATTGGCCGCTTTCGGGGAAGAACTTTTAGCGGTCTCAAGCCAACACGACCAGCAAAGTTTGGTTAAAGAACAAAAACAGCTTGATTTTCTCGACTCCTTCGGTCAACACCAAGATCTTTTGGCTCAAATGGCCGTCGCCTACCGCGAAAGAGAACAGGCGGCCAAATCTCTAAACGTTCTAAAAGAGGAACTTAAAGACGCGGAAGAAAAGCGCGAACTCTACGAGTTTCAGCTCAAAGAGATTGAGCAGATCTCCCCTAAACCCGGCGAAGACCAGCAGCTCTTGGACATCAAAGTCGCCAGCAAATCCTCAGGGAAACTGGTTAAAATCCTGGAAGACGCCGAGCTGATAATTCGGGGAGACCGAACGAGCGGCCTACTCGATCGCCTGGAGCACCTCTCTCACCTATTGACCAAAGCCTCCGCCTTGGATGAACGTTTAACCACGATATCGGAATCGGCTTTGGAATGCGTCGACTTGTTTTCCGATTTATGCGCCAATTTGGCCAAGCACAACAAAGATCAGCCGAGCGCCGTGGATATCGACAAGTTGGACGACCGCTTGAGCGCGATTTCTCGTCTCAAGCGCAAGTACGGACCTTCTTTGGAAGAGGTGCTGGCCAAAGCCGAAAACATCCGCGCGACCTTGTCGCGTTTGGATTCGGCGAACCTTGAGGTCTCTAAAAGAGCTAAAGAGCTGGCGATAGCCACCGAAAAAACCCACCGCAAGGCTATCGACTTAAGACAGGCCAGAAAGCTCAGCGCGGAGCGTCTCACGGAAAACCTCGTCGCCACGCTGAAAGTGCTCGGCTTTCCCAAGCTTACTATGGCTATTGAACTTACGAGCCTGGAGAGCGAACGCCAAATCAAAAACAACAAGGCCCAAGAGACCGGCGAAAACCAAAAAGCCGCCGGAAGCATCGCCGGCAGCGTCGCAAGCGTCGTCGGAAGCGGCGGCGGAAACAGCTGCGTCGGCAAAAACGGCGGCAAAAACGACGACATGGACAATAAGTTCCAAGCAGGAGAGCTGGCCGGACCCAAAGGCGCCGATCGGGCCTGTTTTATGTTCTGCCCCAACCCTGGAGAGGGCTTGAAACCTCTCTCGAAAATCGCTTCCGGCGGCGAATTGTCTAGACTTATGTTGGCGCTGAAGATCGCCCAAGAACCCAGAAACGATCAAAGCTTGCTGTTCGACGAAATAGACAGCGGTTTGTCGGGAGCGACCGCTGAAGCGGTGGCCGCCAAGATGAAGGAGCTAGCCGGCCGACAACAGATTTTCGTCATAACCCATCTTCCCCAGATGGCCTCATTGCCGGGAAGACACTTCCAAGCTCTTAAAAGCCCCGATGAAAGCGGCGACCGCACTGAAACCTCCATCAACGAACTCGACGACGAGCGGCGCACGACTGAGCTGGCCAGAATGCTTGACGGCGCCAGCCCTTCTCCAGAGGCCTTGGCCCTTTCCAGAAGACTCTTAGGTCAATAATCAATCGCCCTATATAATCAAAAAATTTTCTATAGGCCACTCATCTCGCGGCGCCGGCTAATCTTGAGCCGGCTTTTAAACTAATGCGTCTAGGCAAATACATCTAGGCTGATACATCTAGGTCAATACATCTAGGCTGATACATCTGGGCTAATACATCTAAGCTGATAC
Source organism: Deltaproteobacteria bacterium (assembly GCA_031269135.1). GTDB lineage: Bacteria > Desulfobacterota > Desulfarculia > Adiutricales > Adiutricaceae > JAISZP01. Next base: position 9,371 of record JAISZP010000071.1, read on the forward strand.
ATCTAGACTGATACTTCTGGGCTAATACTTCTGGACTGGCACATTTCAAGTTTTAGAAGGTGAAAACGGCAAAAATCAAACCTATAAATTTCAGCCTAAAGCTCTCAGAGCCGAAGCCTCAAAGAGAAGCCGCAGAGCCGAAGCCGCAGAGCAAAGCTACAGAGCCGAAGCCGCAGAGCCGAAGCAAAGCGTCATAATGATAAAATCCATGGATGAAAAAAGCTATGATGACAAAATTTATGGTTGAAAAACTCTGTCGAGACTCAACGCTATCGAGGATAATCTCCATCGCGGATAAACGATGTCGGGGATAAACTC
>JAISZP010000196.1 GCA_031269135.1 Deltaproteobacteria bacterium
GCAGATATTTATAAGCATGGAATGATTCGACAGGCGGGACTTTCAGGTCAGGCAGGCACTCGAACCGACATGTCAAATGCAAATCCTGATTTTCTTTGAAGTCGACGATATCTACATTCAGAGGAAGGATTGGGCTTTCGTCGGCGACGGTTAAGGCGTTGTACAAAGATGGCGCGATACGATTATCGATAAGTTCCTTTTTAATGCTGCGCATGAAAATTTTGCGCAAGATGGAATCGGGAACCATGCCTGGTCGAAAGCCTTTTATTCTGATCCGTTTCAATTCGGCCATTATTTGACGGTAGGTATCATTAATCTCAGAATAAACGACGGTAAAAGTCGCTGTTTTCTCAGTAGGACTAATGCTGGTTACGGAGAGATTGGTTAATTCAAAGAACTTCTCTTTTTCTTCGACTTCTTCTTTTTGAGTAGAAGCATCCAATATGTCATCGTCAAGTTTCTTGCTTTTATAGGTGGCCTCGTCGGAATCGCTTTGGGCGTCGCCGGCGAAATCATCGTTCTGGACGTCGTTTTCATCATTGTTGAAAGTCATTGTTTCCTCAAATAGAAGTGTTTCCTCAAATAGAAGGGAGTGATTATGGTTTGAAATCTGGGTTGACGACTCGATGAAGCAATCAAACACAGGCCAAGAAATTTGCGCTGAAAAATCACCGCGGCAGTGTGGTGCGAGAGAGGGGACTTGAACCCCTATGGTTAAAACCGCCGGCTCCTAAGACCGGTGCGTCTGCCAGTTCCGCCACTCTCGCCAAGGTGTTTGCTCGGCTTGGAGCATCCATGTCCCCGATGGTCGACAAGAACCGATAGTCGACAAGAAACGGTAGTCGACAAGACCAGATGGTCGACAAGACTCGATGGTCGACAAGAGAAGATCAGGGCATCTGATTGAGTCGTCAAAGCGCGTAGAAGCGAACCTGCGACTGAACCGAATTTGTTTCCAATCCGCAAACTTTACGCCAAGCGGCAATGTAGCTCAACTTGGCAAAAAAGGCAAGTTATTTCAGAAATTTCTCTTTCGGCAGGCCGACATAAGACGTTCAATACATCTGGCGACGTTCGGCCGACGAACCTACGCCTAGTATTTCCCGATACTTCGCCACCGTGCGGCGAGCGATGTTTATGTTCGAGCCGTGAAGGATCTCGACGATTCTTTGGTCGCTGAGAGGCTTTTTGGGATCTTCGCCGCTTATTATCTGTTTGATCCTATTTTTTACGCTTTCCGAGGAAAGCGAGTCGCCTTGAAAGCGGCTGATGGGACTGTCGAAGAAGTATTTCAGCTCAAAGACGCCTCTTGGCGTATCGACGTACTTGTTGGTGGTGACCCTGCTGATGGTCGACTCGTGGAACCCAAGAACGTCCGCGACGTCACGCAAAACCAAAGGTTTTAAATATTCGACCCCTTTATCCAAGAAATCCCGCTGAAAGGTGAAGATGCATTCCGTCACCCTGAAAATGGTCTTTTGCCTCTGGTGGATGCTCCTGATGAGAAAGGCCGCTCCTTTAAGCTTTTCGTTCAAGTATTTTCTTGTTTCTTCGGGGGCGGATTTATCGTTGAGCATGCGCCTGTAGGCTTTGTTGAACCTGAGCTTGGGCAAGCCGTCCTCATTTAAGCTGATGACGTAGTCGTCGCCCACTTTGGTGATGTAGACGTCGGGGGTCACGTAAATCGGGTCGTTGTTGGCGTATGCGCGTCCGGGCTTAGGGTCGAGAGAGCGTAAGGAGTCGATGGCGGCGGTGACGAGATCTTTTTCGCACTGAAGGGCTTTGCACAGTCCCAAGAGATCCTTTTTTTCCAAAAGTTTCAAGTGACGGCGACAGATGGTGGAAGCTATGCTGTCTCCCAGTCCAAGGCGGTTCAACTGGAGCTGCAGGCACTCCGAGAGATCTCTGGCCGCGATTCCGGCAGGGTCGAGTTCTTGGATTCGCGACAGGGTGTCTTCGCATTGCGACGGCGTCGAACCGGTCATCTGGGCTATTTCCTCGATTGAAGCCGCCAAGTATCCATCTTCGTTGAGATTGCCGATGATGGTCTCTCCTATGCGAAAGTCGTTGAGATCCAAGGCCACAAAGCGCCACTGCCAAGTCAGGTGCTCCGTCAGAGAGGTTTTGGAAGCCATAAAGGTCTCGAAGCTGGGCGTTTCCTCAGGATTCTCCATCGAACCCATTCCCAAAGAGGTGGACGGAGAACTTGAATATTCTCCAAGATAGTTTTCCCAGTCGAATTCCTCTCTGATCTTTTCTTCTCTCTCCCCGGCGACTTCGGCGAATTGGTCCAAGGTGGGAGTGGTGGCTTCGGGAGTTTGGTCGTAGAGCGGGTCGGATAAAGATGCTTCCGCAGCCGCTTCCGCGCTGTCGGCCGGCGGGGTGAGCTCCAAGATGGGGTTTTCCATCATCTCTTGATTGATCTCTTCCGTTAACTCCACTTGGTTCAACTGCAACAGCTTGATCGCTTGCTGCAATTGAGGAGTCATGATCATGACTTGGGATTGTTTTTGACTGATGCTCAGTTCCATAGCCATAAGCGTTAAACTCCGTAGATAAGCGTTAAACTCCGTAGAATAGACGGAAAATAGGCGAAAAACTCAAATGCGTTCAATTGTTAAAGCGAAAAACCCTGCCCCAAATAGATGCGTCTCACCGCTTCATTGTCGGCCAGTTCCTTGGGCAATCCTTCCTTCAGGACTCGGCCTTCGTTGATGATGTATGCCCGGTCGCAGACCAGCAAGGTCTCCCTTACGTTATGGTCCGAAATGAGGATCCCCATTCCCTTGGCTCTCAATAGCCTGATTAACTGCTGGATGTCGCCGACCGCGATGGGGTCGATGCCGGCGAACGGCTCGTCGAACAATAAAAATACAGGGTCCATGGCCAAGGCGCGGGTGATTTCCAAGCGGCGGCGTTCGCCGCCGGATAGGGAAACGGCCTTGTTTTTAGCTAGATGCGAGAGGCCAAGCTCTTTCAAGAGGCCCTCGAGGCGCTTGAGTCTTGTTTGGTGGTCAAGATCCATCGTCTCTAAAATGGCCATGACGTTGTCGGCGACCGATAAACGCCGAAACACAGAAGGCTCCTGAGGAAGGTAGGTCAGCCCCATCCTGGCCCTCTTATACATCGGGGAATCGGTCAGATCGTGATCGTCGAGGAGCACCAGCCCGCTATCTGGGGCGATGAGACCGACAAGCATGTAAAAAGTGGTGGTTTTGCCCGCCCCATTGGGTCCCAATAAGCCGCATATCTCGCCTACGCCCAAGGAGAGGTCGACTCCGTCCACCACCCTTCTGGACCCGTAGCTTTTGACCAGTCCGGAAGCGACGAGATGCTTGGGAGTCGTCAATTATTCTTCTTTGCATCGCCGTCATCGTAAAAAGCCCTGACTCTTTGATTTTCACGGCTATCGACTTGGCTTCGGTTTTGGTCTAAGTAGTATACCACTTGGTGACCGGTGACGGAGTTTTTGCCCTCCCATATTCTGGCCTGACCGGTGAGGATCAATCGACGGGGTTCGCTTTTGGCCAGATACATGGCTTTGTCGCCGACCGCCAATTTATCTCCCTGTTGAATCTTCACCGAACCCTCGCAGTCGACTCTGTAGATTTGCTGGTTTTCGTCTAAAGGTCCTTGATCGGTGGTCGAGGCGGCGGCCTGAGAAGTCGCCTCGGAAGCGGGCGGGCTATCGGCGTCGTTTTCGCTTTGCTGAGAGCTGACCTCGGCGGCGTTTTTTTGGTAATAAACCTTCATGGTGTCGCAGGTGATGATCAGATCGTCTTGCCTGGCGATTACCCGGCCGGTGAACGTCACCAGCTGGCTATTGTCGTCGGAGGACATGTGGTCGGCCGTAATGGTGATGGGACCATCGCTGTTGCCCAGGGGCGGATCGGCGGCCTGGGCCCAGATGGCCAGCGAAAGAACAAAGGTGAAGGTCAAAATTCGACAGAGGGTTTTAGTCATAATTGTCGTTTTACGCCGTTTCAGTCGAAGAATGTTTAAGAGCTTGGAGTTTGCGCGAGCGAAAAAAATTATGGTCAGGCGAATCGCCGTCCGTCAGTGGGCGTTTTTAGGCAGTGGGCGGTTTTTAGGCGCCTGGTCGTATTTTACTGGGCGATTAGTTCGTCGCGTCCAGTTGATTCTCTTGTCGTCGGTCGGAATCTGGTTGATTCGCTTGTCGTCGGTTCGCTTGTTGTTGGTTAGAATCTTGTTGGTCAGACTCTTGTCGGTCGGAATCTTGTTGGTTCGACTCTTGTTGGTTCGAATTTTGGTCGATGGTCACCATCACCCGTCCTTCGACTTGCAGTTGTCCCAGCTTGGTGTCGTAGACGAAGCCGGCGCCCGAGAGGCTTAGAGATGGATTTTCCAGGCAAAACAAGGCGCTGCTTGAAAAAGTGCCGTTAGCCATGTCCAGCTCCATCCTCTGACCGGTCAACACTCTGCCTGTGGCGTCGGAGGTGCGGACCGAGCCGGTCAAGGTCACAAGTTTATGCT
>JAISZP010000197.1 GCA_031269135.1 Deltaproteobacteria bacterium
CTTGCCCCGCTATGAGGAGGTATGAAAAACGCCTTACCATAACCTCAAAAGTGCAATCGCCGCTCAAAAGTTTGTCAACTTTAATGGAATCGTGATAATATTCATTAGTCGAGTTGAAAACCCTATCTCTAAGAGAACGAATGGTTCTGGGTCATAAAAAAAATGACTGGGAGGTTTTTAAAGAAAGGCTATGATCAGAACAGCGCTTTTTGCAACTTTTTTAGCTGGATTATTGACCTTTGCATCTGTAGGGACCGCTCAGGCCCAAGATCATTTAAGCCAGAGTTCATTTTTGACGAAACCTTACGACTTTGAGGCCGCTTTCACTTACTCCGGGTCGACGATTTCCCCCCAAGACGCGGCCGATCTCGACATCACTTTAATAAACAAAGGTTTTCGAGGCGACACCTTCTCGGTTGAAACAACCTCGGCGCCTGAAGGTTGGACGACCCAGCTGCGCCGTTACAACACCGTCATCAAAGGGCTGTTCTTAGGCGCCGACGAAAGCGCCACCTTGACTCTGTCTGCTGCCCCCGCCCAACAGAGTCAAGACCTTCCTCTCCCCACCGGCGACTTTCCCTTTTCCATAAAGATAACCTCCCTTAACGGCGAAAAAACAGTGGAAAGCTCCTCAGTTCTTACGATATCGACTCAAAGCCAAGCTCGAAGAGAGGCTTTGACCATCAACACCTCGTACCCGGAAATCGGCGGCCCCAGCGACGGTCGTTTCTCTTTTTCTCTCGACATCAAAAATAACGGTTCCGAAGACGCTTTGGTGAATCTTCTTGCAGAACCTCCTTTGAACTGGGAGGCCTCTTTTAAGCCAGGCTACGAGGACAAACAAATATCATCGATTCATGTTCCCAAGGGGCAGAGCCGCTCAGTCACCTTGGACGTGACCCCTGCTTACCAATCGGAACCGGGCGCCTATCCGATAAAAGTCAAGGCGGAACAGCCCTTAGGCTCGGCCGAAACCCTTTTATCGGTCAATTTGACCGGCACTTATAAACTCAGAACCGTTTCAGCCAATGACTTGCTGTCGATTTCCGCCGAAGTGGGAAAACCCGTCACCGTCACGCTCTTTGCCGTAAATGAGGGTTCCGCTCCGCAAAAAGAGATCGCCTTTTTAAGCGTAAAGCCGGACAATTGGGAGATCGAATTCGACCCCCCAAGCATCCAAAATCTCGAGCCTCACTCCAATCCCGTAGAAATCGCCATGACCATAACCCCGGCCGCCAACGCCTTAGTCGGGGATTACGGCATCGGCCTAAACTTTCAAGGCGATAAAGCTCAGAGCGCTTTGGATTTTCGGGTCACCGTCAAAGCCGGGTCGGCTTGGGCCGGACTTGGGGCTCTGCTGATCGTTTTGGCGGTGATCGCTTTAGCTTACACCTTCAAACGTCTGGGGCGCAGATAGAAACGTTTTAGGAAGCGCAGTGAAAAGCTTAAAAAAAATACCTCGCTATTTTAAGCTGCTTGGGCTACTTTGCCTCATCATATCCCTTGTGGTTTTTCAACCTCCCAACCTCTTTGCTTTAAACCAAAACGAAGAGATTGAACTGGGCCAGAAAGTTCACTCCCAATTAGCCGCTCAAAGCGTGTTCTTTGATGACCCAATCGTCAATGAATACTTTCAAAAAATCTGTCAGCGACTCATGAAGGCCGTCGGCAAACAGCCCTACCCCTACACCTTCACCATCGTAAACAGCAATTTTTTGAACGCCTTCGCCGTCCCCGGAGGTTTTATCTATCTCCACACCGAAACTATAAACAGTCTTGAAAACGAAGGACAACTGGCGGCCATCCTCGCTCACGAAATAGCCCACATCACCTCAAGGCATTTCGCCAGGAGATCCGATTCCTCCAGATCGAACACCCTTTTAAGCTTAGCCGGCTTGCTGGTCGGCATAGCCTTATCCACCAGCGGAGGAAGCGGCGGCCAAAACACGGCGGCGCTGGGACAAGCCATTTTGATGGGGACTACCGGGGCCTCGATTCAGGCGATGTTGGCCAACTCCCGGGCGGACGAGACGGAAGCCGACACTAAAGGCCGCAATTACATGATCAAAGCCGGCTACAACCCCAGAGACATGTACGGGGCTTTCAAGATCATGAACGAGCAGAGTTATCCGTTCACCGCCAACATCCCCGGGTACCTGAGCACTCACCCCGGTTTGGCCGCAAGACTAGCCTCTAGCTTCGCCGACCAACAGGCCGCGCCGGCTGCCCCTTTCGACGCTTCTTACCAACATATCAAAGACCGGGTCTTGGCTTTGACCGCCCAGCCCAACAGAGCCATGACTCTTTTCGCCAAAAGACTCGCAGAAAATCCTAACGACGACTCGGCCCTCCATGCCTTAGGTTTGATAGCCATGCGGGAAATGTCCTACAGTCAAGCGGAAGATTTTTTCAAAAAAGCCCTTTCCTTATCCGCTACAAGCGCGGAGTACTTATCCGATTTCGGCGAACTGGACCTAAAGCGTCGTCGCCCTGAAGAAGCCGCCGCCCACTTTCAGGCAGCCAGAAAAAACGGTCTGACCAACATGCAGACCGCCGTCGGGTTGGCTAGATCTTACGAACTCATAGGCCGGATTAAAGACGCGTCGGATCTGTACGAGCAAATAGCTAAATCTCCCAGCGCCGCCTACCCGGTCGCCTTGGAGCTGGCCGGTCGCTTTTTTGGACAACACGGACAACTGGCCAAAGGCCATTTTCTCTTGGCGACTTTCTTTGAAGCCACCGGCAAACCAAAGGACGCGATCTTTCACTGCCAAGCAGCCGTTAAAGATCCGCAAGGCTATAACTATCGGAAAAAATGCGAACAAAAAGAAAGGGATCTGACGGCCTTGAATGAAGACTGACAGTCTGAAAAACGACGGAGTCGACTGCCGGCGGGCAAGCCACGCTGGCTTGTCGGTCGACCAGACTCGTCAGGACCGGTTCTTGAGGGCTCCCCTCCGCCAAGGACGCCGCCACGCTACTGGTTAAGGTTAAGCTGCCTTGGAACGCCTCCTGAGTTCCAAGCTCTAGAATTCCTTGCGGCTTTGTCGAGGCCTGTCTGCGTCATCAAGGCCGCTGCATAACCGCTGACGTTTAAGAGGCTGTCGGCAGCGCAGAGCATTGCCCTACTGCGGCTGAGGCTGAAGCTGAAGCTGAAGGGCGACACGAAGGCAAGCGACTTGCCCGCCGCGTTGTAGGCGACGCTGCTTTCGAGCGCGTTGCCCGTACCAGCCGCGGCATAGATTCTTTAATTCAATAGATCCCGCAGCATCTGCCGATCAAAAAATCTAAAACTCCAATTTCACCTGAAGGCTCCCCGTAACCCCTTCTCTCTTGCCCACATAACCCTGAACTCCCAAGTCAAAAGAGATAGGTAGCGTTGCGGAAGGCTTCAAGGTCAGACCGAGTTCGCCTACGCCCGTATCTCCGCGAAGGGACGGGGCTTGTATGGCGAAGCCGTTGGTTGCGGCGCGGGCTT
>JAISZP010000186.1 GCA_031269135.1 Deltaproteobacteria bacterium
ACGCCCTTATTCATCGCCACATATCTAAAATAGCTAAGAACTCGTTGAAAAACAAGTAAAAACCCAAGAGAAGCGATGACCAAGAGACGCTTTGCCTCAAACAACGATTCAAGATGCGCAACAGCAGCCGTAATAAAGAAAAAACCTTATAGTAATAGAACCATATTTCATGACTACGGGGGTGATGCCTGCCAAAGGAATCATGTACAGTTACCGCACGTTGAACTGTTATGCGCGTTCCGCCAATCTTTTCCGCAATCACGTCAAGGGAAATCCCAGGCTCGTCAGTCATCAGACGTATGATCAACGCGAAAACATCATTTACTGGGCACCAAGGTCATTTACAGGGACATTTTGAATCACTCCCGCTGCCGCGATGCCTGGATCGGAATTTCCGTCGTGAACAAAACGTCAGTAATTCCCCAATGGCTGGTCTTATCTGGCCCGACCATTTTTACTAGGCCGCCCTCTTTCAGTTTTTTTACCGCACGTTGAACTGTTTTGCGCGTTCCGCCAATCTTTTCCGCAATCGCGTCAAGGGAAATCCCAGGCTCGTCAGTCATCAGACGTATGATCAACGCGAAAATATCATTTACAGGGACACCAAGGTCTTTTATAGGGACATTTTAGGGACATTTACAGGGACACCAAGGTCTTTTATAGGGACATTTATAGGGACACCAAGGTCATTTATAGAAACATTTTGAATCACTCCCGCTGCCGATGCCGGTATCGGAATTTCCGTCGTGAACAAAACGTCAGTAATCCCCCAATGGCTGGTCTAATCTGGCCCGACCCTTTTTACTAGGCCGCCCTCTTTCAGTTTTTTTACCGCACGTTGAACTGTTTTGCGCGTTCCGCAAATCAACAATCTAGCTCAAGCATTCTAAAGTCCCCCTTTTTAAGGGAGACTTTTTTTGTCCTCAATTGCTAAACAAGCCGGAAATTAATTCTGGCCACTCTCTCATGGCGAATAAGAAAAGGTAAATGGAATGAACACTTCCATTAGGCCGTCAGGCGCGGTAAAATGACCAAGAATCATCATCCCCCAACCTTATGAATGCCTTGCAGACACGATTAAAAGACCAGGTCTCCCGGGTTCGAAAAAGGGCCGCTCAGGGCCAGCGACCCCCTAGACCTGAATAGTCGCCGTAAAAATGCATCAATACGCCTTTGTGATTATTTTTGAAATCAATAGTATTTCAGAATGTTTAGCGTGCATTTTAAGATATAATCAAGTTCCTTTCCTTTCCATCGACCCGCCAGTTTATTTTGGGCCTATCCGCCCTGGTGGTCTTTATCAATCCAAGCCTTTGGGAGTCGTTTGATCATGGATTTTCTTTCTTTAATTATTGGGAAGATGAGTAGTTTTGTGTGGGGACCATGGATGCTGTTTTTTCTGGTTGGAACAGGCGTCTTTCTGTCCTTCAGGCTGAAGTTTCTCCAGTTCTCTCAGTTGGGCTACGCTCTGAAGCTGGCTTTGGCTCGTAAGGTCAAATCAGAAGAACAGGGCGACATCAGTCACTTTGGCTCTCTTATGACTGCTTTGGCCGCAACCGTAGGGACCGGCAACATTGTCGGCGTAGCTACAGCCGTCATTTATGGAGGTCCTGGCGCGGTTTTCTGGATGTGGGTAACCGCCATTTTCGGCATGGCCACTAAATACGGAGAGGCAGTCCTAGCTCTAAAATATAGGGTGACTGATTCGTCCGGCAATATGGCCGGCGGTCCGATGTACTTCCTGGAAAGGGGCCTCAACCAAAAGTGGTTGGGCATCCTCTTCGCCATCTTTGGGGTCTTGGCCTCCTTTGGAATCGGCAACATGACCCAGAGCAATTCCGTGGCTAACAATGTCGCCTCAACCTTCCATTTGTCGACCTGGGTCACCGGAATCATCCTGGCCGTTTTTACCGCAATGGTGGTCCTGGGCGGCGTTAAGCGCATAGCCGGCGCTTCCAGCGTCATCGTCCCGTTGATGGCCATTTTTTATGTGCTCGTGGGTCTGGTCATCATCATTACCCAAATCCACCTGGTCCCAGCCGCCTTTTCTTTGATCTTCAAGTCGGCTTTTTCGCTTCAGGCCGGTTTTGGAGGTCTACTTGGAGCGACAATCCGTTATGGCGTGGCCCGCGGCGTTTTCTCCAACGAGGCTGGACTTGGTTCAGCCCCAATCGCCGCCGCAGCGGCCAAATCCGACCACCCTTGTCGCCAGGCTTTGGTCTCCATGACTGGAACTTTTCTTGACACTATCATCGTCTGCTCAGTTAACGGTCTCATTTTAGTCATCGCCGGTCTGGCCAACAACGTTGATTTTGCGGCCTATAAAGAAACCGCCCAACAGGTTAGCGGTTTCCCCGCTGTCTTGACCTCGGATGCCTTTAATCAATTCTTGCCCAAAATCGGTGGTTTGGTGGTTACGATTTCGCTTATCTTCTTTGCCTATTCCACTATTCTGGGCTGGTCATATTACGGCGAGCGATGTCTGTATTATTTGACTGAAAGTAAATTGGCCAGTCTAATCTACCGATTCATTTTCTCCTTCTTCGTCTTTTTGGGCGCCGTGGCTCAACTCACCTTGGCCTGGGATATATCCGACCTCTTTAACGGGGCCATGGCCATTCCTAACTTGATTGGTCTGGTCGCCCTTTCCGGAGTGATCGTGTCCCAGACTAAAGATTTTTTTGAGAGATTCTTAAAGCCTGAGAGAGAGCTTCAAAAGCGTTTGCAAAAAAAATAATAACGCCTGCCTGTCCGGCAACGTAGTTATGGTCCGACTATCCGGCCCGACTATCGGCATAGCTGAAAATTTTCATCCGCCGTCACAGCTGTCCAAGAAAATCGCCAAACAGGGATTTGGTGCGCTAAACCCTAGGAAATAAGCACCCCTCATCGTCCAAAATGGACGATGAGAAATCCTAACCCCCCTTACGCCGACTCTCACGGGCGCCGTCCAAGAAAAAAGTCCTGGGACGATCGCCAAGGGAGGTTCCCGGATGGGCGCTTGACCCTGTCAAACCCTTACAGGGCTACGGTTTCAGGCAATCACGGGATTCATCTCCTTAATACGGAGCTGGATAAGGTTCCTGTTGAGCTGTCCGACAAATCGGGCCTATCCCGACCTGGGCCTTGCGACGGTCGGCCCCAATGGCCAGGCCGACTTAAAATAGCCTAGCCCCTATAGGTTTTCCATCTGACCCGAGATCCTTGGGCGACGGCGGCTTGCTTTTCATATTCAGCATTCCAAACACAGCAGTCGCCCTCGCCTTTGGCGGACTGCAATTATAAACGGAGTTGAAGTGGAAGGGGTTTTCCTAAGTTTGACGGAAATGGCGAGCTCGCCATTTCCGTCAAATCACCGGCGCCGACGCCACATTGCGCGCAGAGGGTTCAGACGTAAAATCGTCGAAAGGCTGCGGTCGCCCTAAAGGAAGCAAAAACCGAGCAAAAATCAATCCCAAATCCGATCCGCAGACGGCAGCTTGAGACTTTGAACGTCTCAAAAAGTTCGGTCAAGGTCTAAGGGCGAAAACCTAAAGCGGGCGGTCGATGTTTTACGGTTCGCCACTGATTGTGACGGCGTCGAAATCGGACGATTTTTGCGGTTTCCGGCATATATCGGAAAACGGCAGGGCGAGGGAAAAAGTCGAGGCTTTTATCGTCGTTGGCGTGGGATCGTTTTAAAGATGGGACCAGGACCTTTTTCTTGCTTTCGACGATTGACGGCAAAACCGACTGTTTTCGATTGAATACGCCGCCGGGCGGCCTAGCTACGGGGAAAGTAGATGCAATATGTATAAGCCGCAACCACAAACAACTGTTTCGCGAAGTGGAGTCCAGGTTCTGGATCGAGTGTTGGACATATTGGATCTGCTGGCCAAGGCGGAGTACCCTTTAAGCTTGGCTAAAATCGCCAATATGTCCGGTTTGAGCAAAAGCACCGTTCATCGGCTTCTTTCCGCTCTTCAAGCCAGAGATTATGTGGAAAAACTCTCCGACGCCACCTACCGTTTGGGCATCAAGGTTCTTGAGATCGCCAGCTACCACATCAACACCTTAGAGCTTCTTACGGAATCTAGGCCGCATCTTAACGCCCTGCATCGGTCTCTTAACTTGTCCTCGCATCTGGGTCTTCTTGAAGATTACCAAGTGGTTTATATCGGATTGGTCAATTCCGCCTCATACACGAAATATTACGCCCAGGTCGGCAAACGCTCTCCCGCTTTTTGCTCGTCGATGGGCAAATGTCTTTTGGCTGGTTTGTCGAAGACCGATCTTGACGAGACGCTTAACCACATAGAGCTTAAAGCCTACACCGAGCGCACCATCACAGATCCTCGCAGCCTGAGGCGTCATCTGGCCGAGGTGCGAAATCGCGGGTGGGCCATGGATAATGAGGAATACCAGGAAGGTCAGCGCTGCATAGGGGCTCCAGTCTTTGATTACCGAGGAGACTCTTTGGCCGCCATCAGCGTCAGCGGTCAGGTTTCTCATATTTCCGACGACAGGGTGGAGGAAATCGCGAGGCAGGTCAAAAACGCCGCTCTTTTGATTTCCCAAGGCATGGGTTACAGCGTTTGAATTTTTAATTTAGTCGGCTCTTCAGCCAGGCGCCGAGCTGTTTATTCATAAAAAAACGTAAGAAAGGCCCCTCGCCGAAAAGTGACTGATTTGGCGAGGGGCCGTAAAGCGCAGCCGCAGCGTGACGGCTATGGCGGAGGTTTTGCTACAAGATATTTTTCAGCACGATGGTTTTCAGTCTGGTCACCTCGTCGAAAGTCGTCAGCACCCCTTCAGTTCCGATGCCTGAATACTTATAGCCGCCGAAAGGCATCTCGAAGCTCCGAAAGAAACTGGCGCCGTTGATGACCGTCCCGCCGCACTCCAAGGCGTTGCAGACCTTAAAAGCCGTTTTGATGTCGGCGGTGAACACGCAGCCGCAGAGTCCGAATCGTGAAGAGTTGGCGATTTCGATGGCTTCTTCGGTCGTGTCGAAACCGATTATGGGGACGACTGGTCCGAAAATCTCCATGTCGATCGCGACATCGGCGGTTTTGGGGAC
>JAISZP010000192.1 GCA_031269135.1 Deltaproteobacteria bacterium
TAATTTTTTAACCTAAACTCTATAAACTTTTAACAATTCGCATTTGGTAAAGCTATTTTTTGTAATTATATTCTGCTATATCTTTAACCGCTGCGGCGGCGGCCATTCCTTCACCCGAACTACCTAACCAGCCGACATTTCCTCCACTCGCCCTTTTTGTTTGCGATGGGCCTGGATCTGCCGTTTGCAGCGTCTAGCGTCCTTCTCTCGCCATCTGGCTAACCAACACCGCAGCTTTGCCGTCGAGAGACCTCGCCCTAAAATTAGTCAAAAACGACAATACCTAAAACAACAATACAAAAATAACAATGTAGCCTTCCTCCCCAAACCATCAATGTCGATAAAATCGCGGATGTTCTCCGCCTTTCGCAGGTTATGCCCGCAAACCTCCAGACAGTCTAACCCACCTTCAAAATCCGAACAACACATCTACCCCCTAACAAAACCAATGGGCAAATCTTATCGCTCACTTTGAGGTTCCGTTTAACGTAGTCCTTAAGCGTCAACGGCTCCGTAGTTCTCGGCCACGCTTTTAAATCACCCGCTCGAACGCGCCCGCAAAAGGGCGCTCGCGCGCACCAATAACGTACAGCCCCTCTGATTTGGCAAACCAAGAGATTGGCTGCAAAATAAAAACTACAGCTTTGCGGCGTAAAACCACTCCTTTCAAATCGGTGCTTGCTAGACCGGCACTTGTTAGACCGGTACTTGCTAGACTGGTCTGGCAGACAGGCCTGGTAGACAGCTCCCTGTTAGACTGGTCACTTCCGAGCAAGAGGGCGGCTAAGCTCCCGACTGCACAGCTCGACGCCCTTTCATGGCGATTAGTCTTAATGCCGCCATCAAGCGAGAAACTTGACCGACATCCGGCATGCTATTGATGGGAAGCAACTTCGGCTATGCAGAGTCCCTCAGAAGAGCGACCGATACTACGTCGGCAGCATGATGCCTTGTCGGGACAATTCGCCGAAAATCCGTCTTTAATAAGATCGCTGGGCAAAAAAGCGGAAGGGGCATCATATCCAAACAGTACTGTTTAATGCGACCGCCTGATAAGCTAATCACAAGATATGAGCCGACAACAAGATATGATGCTCAAGAGAGAGAGAGAGAATTGAAAGAATGATATGAGCTTATTATTTTTGGCTACAACGAAAATGCCATCAAGACAATCTAAATTTAAAAAAATATCTCAAATGAGAGTACGTCATTTGAGATAAATTCATCTAAATAATTAGATTTTATGGTGGAGGGAGGAGGATTTGAACCTCCGTAGGCTATCGCCGGCAGATTTACAGTCTTCTCCCTTTGACCACTCGGGTATCCCTCCATTTCCTTTGAGCCTACAAAAAACCGAAGTCTGAAAGGAAAAACATTTATACTCTATTTCTTGACTCGTTGTCAAGATTTATTTTGGACCCTAAATTTTCAGCCTAAATGGATGTAGAGATCTAAATATCAGCTGTTGGAGCCTTATCGCCTCCATCACCAAACCTCGACGCTTGGCTAATTGCCTACGGCGGTCGTTTCTGAGCTTTTTTAGTTGCCAAGTCGAGCGGTTGGTTATAATATAGCATATTGTTCAAGCCGACTTAAAAAACTTCTTCACTTCCATAGCTTACCAGCTCTCAGGCGAGTCAACCTCTCAGAGAGCTTTTATCTTCCGCAGAAAGGGGTCGTCGGCAGCGCAGGAACGTCCAAGGCGACTGATTTTGACTATTGATTCGGATGCCTAATCGGCGACAAACCGTATCGTCGATGAGTAGTCCGCTTGAATTTCACTCCTCGAAGCGAATATCGACCTAACTATCTCACTATAAAGGAACAATATGTCTGATAAAACTAAAAAAGACCTTGATTCTTTTGAAGCCGGCCTGGAAAGACTTGAGGCTCTGGTCGCGTCTTTGGAAAACAAAGAACAGAGTCTTGACGTCGCCCTTAAAGCCTTCGAAGAGGGAGTGACCCTCAGCCGCGAACTTTCCGCTAAGCTAAAAAAAGCTGAAACCCGCTTAGAAACGATAGCCAAGGGCCTGGAAGGCGAACCAATCGCCTCTCCCCTTGAGCTTGACGATCTTGACGGAAAAGAGAAAAAATGACGTTAAACCCGATGGATGAAGCGGTATTTAACCGCTGGCGAGAGAGAACTGTCGAGCGGGTCAATAAAAACCTTAAAGACCTCATCATGAGCCGCGCCAAAGGTCAACCTCCGGCAATCGTCGGCCTTCTGGAGGCCATGAACCATACCGTCTCAAGCGGCGGCAAAAGGTTGAGAGCGCTTTTGGTTTATGCGGCGGCAGGCGCCGTCCAAGGAAGAGAGAGCAGCGCCACTCCCGGCGCCTTGGCGGTGGAGCTGATCCATGCCTATTCGCTTATTCACGACGACCTTCCGGCCCTCGACGACGACGACCTGCGCCGAGGACAACCCTCTTGCCACAAGGTTTACGGGGAAGCTGCAGCCATCTTGGCGGGCGACGCCCTCCAATCCCTCGCTTTTGAGACTTTTTTCCTCACGGATGACGGAAAAACCAGCACCGGCCCGATCAACCGCCATAAAGCCGCCAGAATCGCCGAAGCTATCCGTTGTCTGGCCAAAGCCTGCGGACCCCTTTCAATGGCCGGAGGCCAGGCTCAAGATCTGGCTTTCGAGAAAACCGCTCCTACCGCAGTCGAGATTGCGGATATGGAAAGTCGAAAGACAGGTTGCCTTTTCGCCGCCTCTTTAGCCATAGGAGGCATCTTGGCGGGAGCGGACCCTGAACGAATAGACGCTCTGCATGCAATCGGTCTTAAAGCCGGCCTTGGTTACCAGATCGCCGACGATATTCTCAATAGAAGCAGCAATCCCAAAGCCTTGGGAAAATCCGTCGGGACCGACGATAAGCGGGGAAAGGCCTCGTTGGTCAAGTTGTCGGGTTTAGCTAAAGCGAAGAAAGAAGCGGAATCGCATATCACGACGGCGAAAAAAATGGCCGAACCACTGGGCTCCCCGAAACTGATCAGGCTTTTGGACATGATGGTCAACAGAAATCACTAATTTTTCTCGCCTTTGGGTACTTTTTAGTTAGGACGCATCCCGTGTTGTCAGACATCCACTCCCCTTCCGATCTAAAGAAACTGAACTTTTCGGATCTGGAAGCCTTAGCTGCGGAGCTGCGCAGCGAAATGATCCGCGTAGTCACGGTCAACGGTGGACACCTAGCCTCATCATTAGGGGCGGTGGAACTCATC
>JAISZP010000239.1 GCA_031269135.1 Deltaproteobacteria bacterium
TGCCGGTGGACCCCCTGATTTTCACCCGCTCAGCCTTAGCTCTTGAGGAGGCTGCCAACTGACCGCCTTGAATTCTTCCCCTTTCACCTTTCAAAGCTTTCAATCCCGATCTCGACCGATACGGCAGGCTGCATTTTTCTTCACCAGCCTCGCGCGCGCTTGATGCGCCCGAGGTTCAATCAATTTGCCGATAGGCGGATTTTTTATTTTTACGTGCCTGAATTCGAATTCGAGACGGAAAAAAATGTCGGGAGAACCTCAGTGACGACTCATGACGTTTCGTCCGGCGTTTAAGTCGGCCCGTTCATTTTTCCGGCTCTCTCTCGCTCCTTGCGCCGAGAGCCGGATCGGCGTATGCTGTCTCACTCGCCAGGCATTTGTTCATCGAATCTCGTCGAGTACTAAAGTCCCATCATTTTAAAGGATGTTCATTTATATGTTCGGCTTAATAAAAAAGGTTTTCGGCACGGCGAACGATAGAGAGATTAAACGTTTAGCGCTTAGAGTCGATGCCGTCAACGCTCTTGAACCCGCGATTCGTAAACTGTCGGATGCCCGGCTGTCGGCCAAGACGCCGGAATTCATCGAAAGGTTGGAAAAAGGCGAAGAACTCGAGTCGATGATTCATGAGGCCTTTGCGGTCGTCAGAGAAGCCGGCGCCAGGGTGCTTGGGCAGAGACATTTCGACGTTCAGCTTATGGGCGGGTTGGTGCTGCATAACGGTAAAATCGCCGAGATGAAGACCGGCGAGGGCAAGACCTTGGCGGCGACGCTCGCCGTTTACGCGAACGCTCTGACCGGCAAAGGCGTGCACGTCGTCACCGTCAATGATTATCTGGCTAAGCGCGACGCGGCTTGGATGGGTCAGATTTATTCCTTTTTAGGTCTCACCGTAGGCACGATAGTCCACGGCTTGAACGACCAACAGAGGCGCGAGGCCTATGCCTCCCATATAACTTACGGCACCAACAACGAATTCGGCTTTGATTACCTGCGCGACAACATGAAGTTTCGGGCCGAGGAATTCGTTCAAAGGGAGTACAACTTCGCCATAGTCGATGAGGTCGACTCCATTCTCATAGACGAGGCCAGAACCCCTCTGATCATATCGGGTCCGGCCGAGGAGTCCACGGAACAGTATGCTCGGGTCGATAAGCTTATTCCTCGCTTGAAGCTCGATGTCGACTTCACTGTGGACGAGAAGGCCCGCAGCTCGAATTTGACGGAGGAAGGGGCGGCCAAGGCCGAGTCGTTTCTTGGGATCAAGAACCTGTTCGATTCTTCGAATTTGGAGGCTCTCCACCACATCAATCAGGCCTTAAGAGCCCATATCTTGTTTAAAAGAGACACTGACTACATCGTCAAAAACGGGCAGGTGGTCATCGTCGATGAATTTACCGGTCGTTTGATGCCCGGTCGGCGTTTCGGCGACGGACTCCATCAAGCCTTGGAAGCCAAAGAGAAGGTCAAGATTGAAAATGAAAACCAGACTCTAGCCACGATCACTTTCCAAAACTACTTTCGCATGTACAAAAAGCTGGCCGGCATGACGGGCACAGCCGAAACGGAAGCGGCCGAGTTCGCCAAGATCTACAACTTGGACGTCGTCGTCATCCCCACCCACCGCCGCATGATCCGTAAGGATCACCCCGATGCGGTCTTCCTTACGGCTAAGGAAAAATATGCGTCGGTGGTGGAGACCATCGAGGAGTTGCACGAAAAAGGCCAACCCGTCTTGGTCGGCACGATTTCCATCAATAATTCCGAATTGGTCTCCAACATGCTTAAGACTCGAGGCGTTCCTCATCAAGTCCTAAACGCCAAACATCACGAGCAGGAAGCTCAGATAGTCGCTCAAGCCGGACAACCGGGGACGGTGACCATTTCCACCAATATGGCCGGCCGCGGCACCGACATCGTTTTGGGTCAGGGCGTCCCTCAGATGGGCGGTCTATTCATCCTCGGGACGGAACGCCACGAATCGCGCCGGATAGACAATCAGCTAAGAGGTCGTAGCGGGCGTCAGGGAGACAAAGGAGAGTCTCGTTTTTTTCTCTCTCTTGAGGATGAACTGTTGAGGATATTCGGCGGCGATCGGTTCACCAACATCTTAGGGCGCTTAGGGATGGGGGATGGAACGTCTTTGGACTCTCCTCTAATCTCCAGGGGGATCGAAAACGCCCAAAAACAAGTGGAGAATCGAAACTTCGAGGTCAGAAAGCATCTTTTGGAGTACGATAACGTCATGAATCGGCAAAGAGAGGTGATCTACGGCCAGAGAAAGCACATCATCACCGCCGACTCTCTCAAAGATGATTTGATGAACATATTGGACGAGGAATCTCAGGTCATTGTTCTTAAACATATCAGCCCTCACCGAGACGTCCAGGACTGGGACTGGGACGCCGTCGTCAATGAGTGCAAACGGGTGTTCAACTTCACCCCCGACAAAGACGAACTGGCTCAGCTCGAAGGAGACGATAGATTCGATTATTTCTTCGATCGCGGCTCGAAGCATTTGAACGCTCAAATCGCTCTTATGGGAGATAAAGCGAACTTGCTGCTGAGGTATGTTTTTTTGAATTGTTTGGATGCCCAGTGGAAGGACCATCTGGTGCAGATGGACCGCCTTAAGGAATCCGTCGGCTTGAGGGGTTACGCCCAAAAAGACCCTTTAAGAGAGTACCAAAGGGAGGGGTTCGAGCTTTTTGAAGAGATGGTGGCTCGCATTCGCTCGGTCACCTTGGCGGGGGTGGCTCACCTTAGGATCGTCATTGAAATGAAGACGGAAGACGGCGCCGCCGATCCGTTCTCCAAGCCGCAGCCGAGGCGTAATATCGTAGAGACGAAGTTGACTTACCAGCACCCCGGCGCCGATGAGCAAAACAATCAACTGGACGCCGGAAAAATTGAACGTAAGAGTGCGCCAAGAAATCAACAGCCGCAGGCTGTGAAGACCGAACGCAGAAACGAGGCTAAAGTCGGACGCAACGACCCTTGTCCGTGCGGCTCGGGAAAAAAGTACAAGCACTGTCACGGCGCCTGAATAAGGAAGAAAAGTCGGAAGACTCCGGGTTAATCTGGGAAAAAGCGGCATGTTTTTTGCAAGTGTATTGAGCAGGGATTAGCCGCCCAAAATGTATGCCGGAAATGCCGGAGAGGATGCCCAATGGCTTTCAATTTTTCAGATCAAATCTCTCGAGGACGCGAGCGCATAGCCGCCACCCCGCCTTCTAAGCTCATAGTCGGCGGTTTGGCCCTGTTATTGGTTACCGGAGCTTTAATCTACTTTTTGGTCTCCAATAGCCGCCCTAATTATGAAGTGCTGTATTCCGAGCTGTCCCCGCAAGACGCCGGGGCCATCACGGCCGAGCTTAAAAAGACGTCCATGGATTACCGCTTGACCGGCGGAGGAACCATCATAGAGATGCCGACCGGCCAGGTTCAAGAGGCTAGGCTCGATCTGGCCATGAAGGGACTCCCGGCCAAAAGCGGCGTGGGTTTTGAACTCTTCGACGAGACCAAGTTGGGATCCACCGATTTGGAGCAAAAAATCCAGCTTCAAAGAGCCATCACCGGTGAATTGGAGCGGACCATCATGCGCTTTCCCGAGGTCACCGACGCCAGAATTCATCTGACTGTTCCCAGGGAAACCCTTTTCATAGAAGACCAAAAAGATCCCACCGCTTCGGTGGTGCTGTCTCTCAAGCCGGGAGCGTCCCTTGACAAGGCCAAGCTTTTGGGCTTGGTCCACTTGCTCACTTCGGCGGTCGACGGACTTGCCGCGGAGAACGTTTCCGTCATCGATACCGACGGCGGCCTTTTGTGGAGCAAGGACTCTCAAAAGCCGGGGCTGCTCAACGACGATCAGTTGAAACAAAAGCATGCTTACGAAAGAGATCTGGCCAACCGAATCAACGCCATGCTGGAAAAGGTCCTTGGACCTTACAAGGCCACCACCCAGGTCAACGTCGAATTGGATCTTAAAGAGGTCGTGACCAACGAGGACATCTACGACCCTGAACGGACCGCCGTCAGAAGCGAGCAGCGCATACAAGAGAGAAGCCAAGGTCCGGGCAGGGCCTATGCCGGCATTCCGAACGCCACCTACGAACTCGGAACGGCCAACCGCCAAAACTCCGGGGAATCCGGCAACCAAGAAGTCTACACCAGATCCGAAGAGACCACCAACTACGAAGTCACCACCATCAAGCGCCAGACCCTTTCGTCTTCCGGCGATCTTAAGAGAGTGTCGGTGGCCGTGTTGGTGGATGGATTTTTTACATTAGCCGAAGACGGCTCCAGGGTATTCAATCCCCTGCCGGAAGAGCGTCTTGAACATCCTATTTTTCCCGCTCCCTGATCCGGCTTGCGGCCGAT
>JAISZP010000331.1 GCA_031269135.1 Deltaproteobacteria bacterium
GTCGGCCCAAGTTCGGAAGGTCTTAGGCCCGTCGGGGCGTAGGCGGCCAGATTCAAGCCGGCGTCGGCCTTGAGACTTAACCACTGCCCTAAGTTTTTGTTGAAAAAAAGCTGGGGGGAGACGTAAAGGCGGTGTCCTGTTTCCGAAACGTCGCTTAAGTCGTTGCTCTTTCTTGAGAAGTAGTCGTATTGGACGTCTAAGCTAAGGCGCGGTCCGAGAGTTTGCAAGCCGTCCATGCCCAAATCGAGCGGGCGGCTGACGAGGTTATATTGAAGCTTGGGCAAGTTTTGAAGCGTGTCGATGTTGTCGCGGCGGTATAGGTTGTCGGTGTAGGTGAGAGAGCCTCTGAAATATTGATCCTTCAAAAATCTCTGAGCGAATAAAGTGGAGAGTCTGGTGGGATCCAGCACTTCATTGACGGTTCTGCCGAAGTATTGGGAAAATAATTGTTGGGAATACTCAAAGCCGTCCAAATCGTTTCTGAAGGCGTATAAAAACAGCGGATCGGAGACGAGATCCAAATCGAGGTTTATGTCCCATTCTCCGGCGGTCCAGGTGTTTTGGGTTCTTATCCAGAAGAGATCTCTGGAATTGCGGCTTTGCCCTCCGGGGTTTCGGAAATTGTAATAATTGTTTTGCTTGTCTTTCAAGTAAGTGACGATGCCGATGCCGTGCCCGGAGTTGAGGTTGTAGCGACCCTCGACAGTTATAGCCATCCCTCTTTCGCTTCTATAGTAGGGTAGTATCGTGAGATCGTAGTCTTCGGCAAGTTCCCAGAAAAAGGGCGTGGCCGCGACGAAGCCGTCGCGGCTGGAATTGCCGAAAGAGGGGATCAGAAAGCCTGTTTGACGGTCGTTTTGTATGGGGACCATAAAGTAGGGGAGATAGAACATTGGAAAGTATTTGTTGCGCAACAGCACCCCTGAGGCCAAAGCGACGCCGTTGCGGTTGACCAGAAGGTCGGAAGCGCTGATGCTCCAGGAAGGGTCGGCGCCGTCGCAGGTGGTGAAGACGGCTTGGTTCACGTACAGAGTTTCCGGTCCTTGCCTCTCTAAAACCTGCCCCTCGACGTAGTAATGTCTGTCCGGAAAGAAGGCCCGGCCGTTATATATCTTGGCCAACCTCAGATCCATGTTTACGGCGGCTCTGTCGGCGGTCGCTTGAAAGTCGGCGGTCGTCAAAGTCACGTTTCCGGAGATCTCGGCGGTATTGGTGGGGTCATGCCAGATAGCCCTGTCGCCGGTGATGATCTCTTGACCTCTGGTCAAGCGGACATTGCCGATGAAGTTTACGCGGCCGTTTTGCTGGTCATGACGCATCTCATCCGCCTGAACCTCGATGGGCGGGTCGTTTTGCTCCAAGATCATCACCACTCTTTGGTTGTTTTGAGCGGCGGCCGCAAGCGGCCATAAAACCGCCGCGGCCATCAGCAACGCAGCCATCAGCAACGCAGGGGCCGACAGAGTCAAGAGCTTGCTTAAAGATTTCCCCAGCCGCAAACAATGTCCGTTAAAGCCGGCGGGAAGATCTGTATGGTCGGCAGATACCGTCATAGGACAATGACTACCCCTCCTGATTGACTTTATGAATCAATTTAACTAAAAACCAACGAAAAAGCTAGAAAAAAAGAAGAATGTGCGCCAACCAACCAACCAACCAACCAATTTAGTTGGTCTCCACGCTGTCGATGCCCATCAAGTGCGCCCTGGCTTCTCCGACCGTAAATAGAGAGCCGCTTATCAAGACTAAATCTTCCGGCTCCGCGAGACTTGCGGCGGCGGCTACGGCCTCGGGAAGAGTCGGGTACAGTTCGGTAGGGCACGAGGGCGAACCGAAACAGGAGGTCAATTTATCGAGCAGCATCTGCGGAGTCGCGGCCCTTGAGTAAGTCGGTCTGGTCAGGTAGAGCCTATCGGCCAGCGGCAATATCGGTCCCAAAACTCCGCCTATGTCTTTATCCGCCATGACCCCCAAGATCAAATGGAGGCGTTTTTTGCTGGTGACGGATAAAAACTCGGCCAGAGCGGCGGCCCCAGCCGGATTGTGGGCGCCGTCCAACAAAAGAGGGGCCTTGGCCGATTTGTCCATCGGCCAGCTGTGGGGCGCGAAGCTCTCGGCTCTCCCAGGCCAAGACGTATTGGCCAGTCCCTCATAGACGGCCTGATTAATGATTTTAACGCCGAGCGAGTCGATGCTTTCCGCTATGGCTATGGCCATGGCGGCGTTGTCGATCTGGTAGGTGGCGGATAGATTGAGGATGATGTTGTCGAAAGCCCAGCGACTTGATTGGTAGTTTATGGTTAAATGCTTGAGCGTAAGAGAAGAGGCGCCGGGGGAGTTCGCCGACTGATTTTGATGGGCGTCGTTTTTATGAGTTTCGCTTTTTTTCGTTTCGCTTTTCGTAGTTTCGATAGCCCGGTAATCGCGATCCAAGAAAAGAGCCTGGGAAACGTTATTATCCTTGAGCTTTTTTTCAATGACTGCAAGCGCATCCTTACAAAGCCTCCCGCCGACAAAAAGAGCGCCGGGCTTTATTATTCCGGCTTTTTCGTAGGCGATGTCGCTTATGGTGGGGCCTAATTGTTCGGTGTGCTCCAAACCGATGTTGGTGATGGCGCTCACCAAAGGGATGATCACGTTGGTGGAATCCAGGCGTCCGCCAAGGCCGGTTTCTATGACCGCCATATCGACTGCTTGGCGCTTGAAATACAGAAAAGCCATGGCGGTCACGAACTCGAAAAAAGTCGGAGGCGACTTAGGGTTGATGGCCTCCCAGACCTCGGCGGAAAGGTCGGCGACGTCATTTTCGCTGATTAGCCGACCGTTGATTTGAATCCTCTCTCTGAAGGTCACTAAGTGAGGAGAAGTGTAGAGTCCTGTCTTATAGCCGGAGCGTTTTAAGATTTCGGCCAGCATGGCGGCGGTCGAACCTTTGCCGTTGGTTCCGGCAAGGTGGATATAGCGTTGGTCTTTCTCGGGGTTGCCGAGGCGATTGAGAATGGACTTCATGGACTCTAGTCCAAATTTCATGCCGAACTTCTGCAGATCGAAGAGGCGACCGATTATTTCTTGATAAGTGGCCATGGAATAATGTCTTCACTTTGCGCAAAAAAAATAAGAAACAAATGTTGTTAAGGCGAATGATGCAAAAAATATATGAGCCTGTCGATTGAAAAGAGACGATTGGGCCGATCAATCAGCGGGCCTATCAATCAGCGATCCGACCTGGCTAGCGGTCCAATATGGCTAGCGGTCCGACAGGGCTAGAATTCAAGCGAAACTAACGATCCGACATGGCTAGCGATTCAATACGGCTAGCGATCCAGCCTGTCTAGCGGTCCAGCAGGACAAGATTGGAATATTGGATAGTAACATTTTTTCGGCCAAAATGATCAAAATCTATAATGGCCAGATCTTGAACCACTTTTATGACCTTGCCGGTGCCGAAAATTGGGTGTTTTATTCGTTGCCCAAGGGCGAGTTGCGACAGCTTCGTCGCTTTCGGCCTAGGCGGGCCGGCGGGTCTTGTGGGAGGGCCGGAGTCGAATGTGAGAGGCTTTGGCGGCGCTCCAAAATAATTGGGGTCGACGGACTTCATCCCTGCGGTCATGAGCGCTCCGGCGCCGACCTGCTCTCCGTCTTTTAAAACCGCCACTTGATCGCGGTTCAAGCCGAACAAGAACCTTGAGGCGGTGGGGTCGTCGTCGGGGCCGAATTGGCTGGCGAGAGGTATGGTGATGACGAGTTCTTCCTTGGCTCTGGTTACGGCTACATACATCAGCCGTAGTTCTTCTTCAGTTTCTTCGGGCGTATTCAAGTTGTAGATGGAGGGAAAGCGTCCGTCCACCGCGGAGATGATGAAGACGTAATCCCACTCTAAGCCTTTGGCCGAGTGGACGGTGGAAAGAGTAAGGGCCTGGCTTTGCTTGCAAGGATCGTCTCCGGTTTTGTTTAGATTGTTGGGCGGGTCCAAGGCCAGGGCGTTCACGAAATTCTCGATGCTGTCCGTCGCCTCGACCATAGCGACGAGTTCTTCGATGTCGGCGATTCTGGAGAGGTGATCGTCGGGGTGGATGTCCTGTATTATCGAAGAGTAGAAATTGTAGACGAGAGACGCTTTTTCACTCGGCGGCAGAGGTTCGCTTAGGGCCTGGGTCAAATCGGCGAGCTCATGCATCATGTTTTTTGTTTTAGTCGGGCAGGGAGCGTTCATCAGAGCGCGAAAATAATTTTCTTCATTTTTGGACCAGGCCACAATCTTATCTATCCATTTAGGGCCAAGACCTGGAAGCAGACCTAAGATTCTCTTTAAACTCAACTCGTCGTTCGGATTGATCGACAGGCGCAGAAAACACAGAAAATCTTTGATGTGAGACATTTCCAAGAATTTTCGTCCCCCATATTTGACGTAGGGGATCCTGTGTTTCGTCAGTTGTCCCTCCAACTCGAAGCTGTGAGACCCAGCCCTAAAAAGGACGGCGATGTCCTTGAGCTCGACGCCCTTTTGTCTGAGCCGCAAAATTCTCTCGACAAGTTCTTGTCCCTCATGCTGCAGGTCGCCAGTCATGGATAAGACGGGTCTGACGGAGTTAGACTCTCTGGTGGGTTTCAAGTTTTTGTCGTATTTTATTTTGGCCTGATGTAAAAGATGATTGGCGATCGTTAGTATCTCCGGACGGCTTCGGTAATTGTCCTCAAGTTTTATGATTGTTGTTCCGGAAAATATCTCGGGAAAGTCCATGATGTTTTTGAAAGTCGCGCCTCTGAAGGAATAGATCGACTGCGCGTCGTCTCCGACCGCCGTCACGTTGAGGTGGTCTTTGCCCAATAGGTAAGTTATTCTGGCCTGGATTGGATTGGTGTCTTGGTATTCATCGACTAAGATATGGGTGAAATGAGAGGCGATTTCATCTCTGACGGATTTGTTTTGCGTCAGCAGTTTTTCGAAATTGACCAGCAGATCGTCGAAATCCATTAAATTATTTTCGCGTTTGTAACTCGCGTAGCGGCCCGCTATGGCGCCGATTGAAGAGGAGAAATCGACGAAGCGAGGATAGGTTTTTTTAATCAGCTGAATTATGGGAACATCTTTATTGACGGCTTGGCTGATGATGTTTAGTATGGTCGATTTTTGAGGGAAATGAGGAAAATCGAATCCCTCTATTTGCTCTTTTCTGAGTTGTCCGATTATCGACTCGGAATCAGATTGGTCGAGTATGACGAAGTTATGATTGTAGCCGAGGTGATGAGCGCGTTTTCTGAGCAATAAATTTGATATTGAATGAAAAGTGCCGCCTGAGACTTTGTCGGCTTTCGCCCCAACCAAAGAGGCGCACCTGGCGAGCATCTCGCTTGCCGCCTTGCGGGTGAAGGTGAGCAGCAATATCGACGATGGAGGATAGCCGCAGCTCACCAGCCAGGCCACCTTGTGCACCAAGGTCCTAGTCTTTCCGCTCCCCGCTCCGGCCACGATCAGAAGGGGGCCGCCGCTGTGGGTGGCCGCCTGGAACTGGGCTTTATTAAGCCGGGTTTCTAATCGCAAGTCTGAAGTGCGGTCGGTTATGGTCACTGGCTGTTCCTTGCAAGAAAACCGACGATGGCTTTGAGCATTTCTTCAATAGTGGCGTTTTGCGCTTCGCAGGCGACCGTAAAGCCGTGCTCTCTGGCTGCCTGGCTGGTGATCGGACCAATGGAGACTACGGGGAAACGGCTCCTGGAGCGCTGAGGAATAATGGAGGCGAGCCCCTGGGCGGTGCTGGCGCTGGTGAGAGTGGTCAGATCGGGCGGATTTCTTAAAAGAGCGTTCAAGGCGGGTTGGGCGTCGCGACTTTGGCCAAAGCTATCCAAAGAGCTATCCCAGGAGCTATCGCAAGAGCTATCCAAAGACCTAGTCGAAGACTTGTCCCAGGCAGCCGGCGTAGTTCGGTAGAGGGGCAAAACTGCGGGTTCAAAGCCCAGATCGGTCAGTCCCGTGATTAAAGCGTCTCTGGCGACTTGAGCTCTAGCCACCAAGCAGCGGCCCGGCGGGACAGTTTTAGACGCTAGCTGTTCGGCAAGGTGCGTTTTAAACGCTTCCAGCAGGCCTTCACTGATGAATTTCTTCGGCGTCAGATCCGGCTTTAATCCAAAAGGCTTAAGACTATCAGCGGTCGCCGCTCCTATGACGGCGATTTTAACTCCGTTAAGAGCGCGGCTGTCGAGATGAGAGGCGAAAAGAGCGTTTAAAAAGATGGTCGCCCCATTAGGAGAGGTGAAGATAAGCCACTGGTAATCGGAAACGTTTTCTATAGCCCAAGCGAGGTCAGGATTTGAGGTGATTTCCTCGATTTGAATGACTGGTTTTTCAATGACCTCGGCGCCCTGCTCTTTTAAGAGAGCGGAAAGACGGCTGGCCTGGGTTCTGGTTCTGGTGATCAAGATGCGCCTGCCGAATAGAGGCCTTTTTTCGAACCAGTCGAGTTTTTCTCGTAGCGTCACCACCTCTCCGACGACGACGAGACAGGGAGGCCCTAAACCTAACGTTTGGGCGCGCAGGGCAATATCGGAAAGAGGAGCGACGGCCACTTTTTGTTTGTAAGTAAAACCCCACTGGATCGCCGCCGCCGGCGTCTTGGGGTCCTTTCCGGCTTCAATTAATCTTTCGGCAAGGTAGGGAAGATTTTTTGAGCCCATGACCACCACCAGGGCGCCCATTTTGGCTAGGCTTGGCCAGTGATGGGCGCTGCGGGCTTTCCCAGGTTTTTCATGACCTGTCATGATGACCACCTGGGAGGTTAGATCTCGGTGGGTGAGGGGAATCCCGGCGGCGTTGGCGGCTGCAATCGCGGAACTTACGCCGGGAATCACTTCAAAGGGGATGCCCTCTTTTTGAAGTTCCATCGCCTCTTCCGCGCCTCTGCCGAATATGTACGGGTCCCCGCCTTTAAGCCTAACTACCGTTTTTCCGCTTTTGCCGTGGGAAATCAAAAGAGAATTGATTTCATCTTGAGAAAGAGTGTGGTTGGAGCCGCTTTTCCCGGCATCAATCGCCAGAGAGTCGCTCTTTGCAAATTTCAACAGATCGGTTGAGACCAAGTGGTCATAGATCACCACATCAGCCCTCTTCAGAAGCTCCAGCCCCCTTAAGGTCATAAGACCGCAGTCGCCGGGACCGGCCCCCACTAAATAAACCTTGGCCGTCACAGATTAGGTCCCCGATCGAAGTTTTTTTGGTCGAAGTTTTTTTTGTCCAAGTTTTGCTGTTCCAAATTTTTTTGTTCCAAGCTTTGCGGGTCAAAGTTTTTACATAAGGCTAAAATTTCTTCTCCCCCTTGATCGATGAGACTGAGGGCTAAATCCATTCCCATTTGCTCCACCTTTTGCGGCTCAGCGCAAGGACAACTTTTTTGCGCTTTAATCACCCTCTGACCCATCGGGTCGGAGACAAGCGCCGTCATGACGAAAAAATCTCCCTCGCTTCTGCACCAAGCGGCCGCCGGGGTTGCGCAGCCGGCTTGCAAGCGGCCCATGAAGGCTCTCTCAGCCAATAAAGCCAATCTTGAAGGCGGATGGTCAAGAGGGGCTAAAAGAGCGTTCAGCCGATCGTCATCCCGGCGATATTCGATGGCCAACAATCCTTGACCAGGCGCCGGAAGCATGATTTCGGGCGAGAGAGGCGTGGCGTAGTCCGGCTCGATATTCAATCGATCGAGTGCCGCCTGGGCGATTACGGTCGCCTGCAGGCTTGAGCTCATTTTATCAAGCCTGGTTTGGATATTGCCCCTAATTGGAAGTATCCGCAGATCGCCGCGATAAGCCAAAAGCTGGACTCTTCTTCTTAAGCTTGAGGTGCCTATCGCCGCGCCGACGGGCAAAGTGTCCAGGGTATGGTTTTGAGCGCTCACCAACACGTCAAGAGCCTGAGCTCTCTTTGGGATCGGTCCTAAAGTCAATTGCGCAGGCCGCTCGAAGGGCAAATCTTTCGCGCTGTGGACGGAGAGGTCGATCCGACCGCTAATCAAGGCTTCGTCAATCTCTTTGACGAACATGCCTTTAATTCCAGGACCGGATTGAGGCTTGGCCTCCGGCGAGTCCCCACTGGTTTTGATGGCCGCAAATTTGACGTTCAGGCGGGGATATAGATTTTTCAGGGCGGAAATCACCGAATCGACTTGGACGACGGAAAGAGGACTGCCTCTGGCTCCGATGACGAGTTGGTTTTCCGAATCTGCGGCGCTTGGCACGATCAGTGGGATGATCCGCAGCCCGCACACGAGGATGAGGCGCAGGATCCGCATGACGACGATGAAGAAGACGGGCTGGAGTAGTCGCCGGCCGAGCTTGTCGACGGACCGCAGCGGAAGCTGCTCATCCATTTTTCGCATTTTTTGTCGCCGCAAGTAGGGCAAGCGACTTTTTCACGGGAATTGAGAACAAGTTCTTCAAATTCATGACCGCATTTTTTGCATTTAAACTCGTAAATTGGCATAATAAATCCTAAAAAAAGATCGAATATTACTGCGAAAGACCTGCCGAACCGTAGTCTGGCCGGTGAAGATGCTTTGAATTTTAATGCGCCTTGACGGCGCATATATTGCTGAATTATGGTTAAACTCGTCCGCATCAATGATTAGGGCTGCTCGAGCAAAGTTGCTTAGGCAAGGTTGCTGGATTAGGGTCGATCGAGTAAAGTTGCTCGATTAACGTCGATCGATTAACGTCGATCTTGCAAGGTTGACCTTGGTTTTGAGAAAAAGGACGCGCTCAATCAAGTGCGGGTTGCAAGGTTACGATCGATGGTCGCGAGCGATGGTCACGATCGATGGCCAGGCGCGAGTTTAAGCTTTCGATACGTCAAATTATAAGCTCGCGTTCTTAGACGCTTAAAGTATAACATATTTTGAAATAAGGCATTGCATGATTTTTATCAAGTCCCCTTTATATTTTTAGAGGTTTCAAGATCCTTGCTTGCCTTAAGATATTCGGCGATTTGCGGCGAGATTGCGCCTGACTTGGAGGTGAAGACCGAATATGAAGAAGACGAATGATTTCCCCCGCATCCTAAGCAGTTTTTTGTCGAATGAACTTGCGATTGTACAGAATCATAGCAGCAACACTATAACTTCTTGCCGCGACACCTACAAACGGTTACTGGGCTATATGGAGGACATTGCGAAGATAAGTCCCCATAAAGTCAGAATTGAGGATTTGACGCCCGAGCGCATAACCGAATTCCTCAACTGGCTGGAGAGCGATTGCGGCAACAGCGCCGGCGCCAGAAATCAACGGCTGTCGGCTATCCATTCGCTTTTCCGGTACATCCAGATGCAGGCTCCGGAATATACGATTCAGTGCTATAAGGTTCTCAGCATCCGATTTAAAAAGGTCGAAAAGAAGCAAGTCAGTCTCCTGACTGAAAATCAAGTGAAAGCTTTGCTCAAGGCGCCCGATGCGACGACTCCAAGGGGAAGGCGCGACCAAGCATTATTGTGCCTGTTGTATGAGAGCTGTGCGCGCGTGCAGCAATTCGCCGATCTTCGCGTCGGCGATTTGCGGCTTGATTCTCCGGCTACGGTCGAACTTGTCGGCATAGGCGGCAAGACGACAAGAAGCGTGCCGTTGGCGAGCAAGGTCGCCTCGTTGCTCCGACAGTATCTGCTTGAACACCGGTTAGACGGCCCGTCTTGTTATGAACATCCGCTCTTCTTCAATGCGCAGCATAAAAAAATGACCAGGCAAGGGATTACGAATATCGTAAAGAAGCACGCTGATGAATGCGGCATCAAAGAGATATCCCCAGATATGCTCAGGCACTCGAAAGCGCTGCACCTGATGGAGGCCGACATACATCCAAGTCTTATACGTGAATGGTTCGGCGAATTTGATTATAAGGCGGCGGAGGCATACTTGAAAACGAACGTCGATATGATGCGGGTCATACAGGAAAAGATGAATTCGGCAAGGTTCGACGTCATTCCCGATGTTCCCGAAGACTCGAACAAAGACAAATCATTCATGGAGCGGCTTGTCGGAGAGAAGGACAAAACCGATTAATCACGTAAAGAAAAGCTCGAAGGCTTGCGCCTGAATGGGGGAGAGTCGGCAGGCGGCTGGTTGGTCGACTAGCTAGTCGGCTTGTTTGCTTGCCGCAATATTTCCTTGTCGTAATCAGACGAAAGCCCGGGCGCATCTTGGTTTCGCCCTCGCAGCAAGCGACGAATCACCAAAGGACCGCCGATGCGCTTCGCATGACAGTTGAATCGGATAGCCGAATCGGAAGGCCGAATCGGAAGGCCGAATCGGAGTTCCCGAATCGGAGTGCTGAAGGCGGCGGTTCGACGGCGACTCGGAAAATTGGACGTAATTGGATGGCGGGCAGCGGAGAGACTCATCCGATCGAGAAAGGCCCGCTAAACGTCAAATATCCGTCGTTTCGTCGTTTTAATGCCGCCGTCTACTTGCCGCCGCCCCACAATGTCCTCAATACTTCTTCTATCGCCTTCGTCACGCGCTCGTCTTTCTCGTCTTTGAGCGACGCTATCACCGACAGCGGGTCGGCTACGTCGGGCCTGTCGGATAAGACGGTCGGGTCATACTTCCACAGCTCAAGCAGGACCTGTTGATCGCTATCGATCGAAGAGTTCTCGCCGCTTATTTCGTCTGGACTATTCTTGTCGGTTTGGGTTTTGTCTGTCCTGTTTTTTTCGGTCTTGTTTTTGTCTGTCTTGCCGTATTGAGCAAGCGTCGCGACTCTCGGCGGGGAAAGCATGCTCCACTGCGACAGGGCGCTTAATCCGGCAAGCGGCAAAGAACCGGTTCGACCGTCGATCGGCGCATAAGCAATCTCGCGTACAGGGTCGAGCAAGTACGGCACGGCGCTCTCGAACAATTCTCGATGATTGGTTTTGCCTCGCATCATTAGTTGAACGCTGTCTTCCGACACCGCCACGACGCCATCTATGAGGCTCAGCTTTTGCAGTTGGTTCACGGCGCTGGTCACCTGCGAATCGCTTACGCCGAAGCGTTCATCAAGTCCTCTTGTGGACATCTTATCGCTCTTTTGGTAGAGGTAGGCCAGCAGCATAAGCTGAGCGGTCGGCGTAAGTTTCTTGCCGGATTTCGGTGCGGCATAGAGTCCTTCGCTAAGCGCGACGCCTAAAAACGGCAGATAGATCTGCTCTGGCCCCGTAAACGGAATTCTCGCCTCGATCAGCGACCTTATGAGCTCGCCGGACAAATCGCCGAGTTTCAGCGCGACAGGCAAGGCTTCAACGCCGCGTATGAGTTCAATATGCCGCAGAACGGTCTGCACGGGCGGCAATTGATCGAGCGGTTCAGCAAAGATGCAGACCGCACCATCAAGCGTCACTTTGCGAAAGTCGTAGCTCTCTGCGAGCATATGCGGCAGTCTCTCCGCGCCGTCCCACGGTTTAGCGGCTAATTTGACGCCGAGAACGTCGGCTAAATGAAGCACAATCATCACCTCACTTTTCAATTTTTACTCATTTTAACATAGCGGAGTCGGAAAGCCAATAGGCAGGTTGAAATATTTTCCAGCAACATTTCCCAGCATGGTTTTCCAGCGATATTTTCAAGCAAGGCGGCAAAAAGTCTCCTCCGCCGACTCGTAAATATCCTCTTTTTTTAGCGTCGCAAAAACCGCATATGCATACTCCTTCTCCATGCCGATGCGAGGCTTTTGCGTTTGGGCGCCGATGCGCGTGAACGTCTGGCTCAGCCCCGCCGCAATGTCGGCGAGCCGCAAGGGAGCGTTTGCTCAACCGCCTGTTTTCGGCATTCCGGCGCATCCGTCCGCCAGGGTCTTGATTTCTAGATTCATGGATTTCTAAATTCAGGGATTTCTTGATCCCTTGATTCATAAGATCCCTTGCTTCATAAGATTCATAGTGTCATAGAGTCGGATTTCTTGATTCCTTGGTTCCCCTCCATCAGCCCTCCCATTAGTCGCGCGCGAC
This sequence comes from Deltaproteobacteria bacterium, assembly GCA_031269135.1. Classification (GTDB taxonomy): domain Bacteria; phylum Desulfobacterota; class Desulfarculia; order Adiutricales; family Adiutricaceae; genus JAISZP01. Next base: position 11,955 of record JAISZP010000331.1, read on the forward strand.
AGCGGCGGATGGCGCTTGGCGTTTATTTCACGCACCGCAATATCGCCATGCCGCCTTGCGTGTCCAAATAAAGTTCGCTGTAATAGCGGCGCAGGATTGCCCGCAGTTCGTCTTGAGTCCAGTATGGCGGAGTAAAAAAGCCTTTCGGCTGCAAGAAGGCTTTGACGAAAATATCGGCGGCAAAGCGGGCGCCTTTTAGGTAGAAGGTCGACAACAACATGCCGCTCGGTTTCAAGACCCGCGCCGCCAGATGGAAAGCCGCCTCCTTGTCGGGGAACGCGTGAAACCCATTCATGGAAAATATCGCATCAAAGACGGCGTTCCCGAAATTAAGCGTTCCCACGTCGCCTTGAACGCAAACGACATTCGGGCAGAGCGCGAATCGCTCC